>JALZHT010000514.1 GCA_030860645.1 Acidobacteriota bacterium | reverse complement strand
CAGTGGGCGGGCGGGAACTGCGCCGCATCGCCCGCAGCACCGCCCAGCGATACCACCATCTCAAGGTGAGGCAGACAGGCACCGCCAGGACGGCGCACAGGGTGAGCAGCAGCACCAGCGCCGCGCTTTCGTCTTTGCTGAGGGAGATCGTCGCCGGCATGGGGGCACTCCTCCTGAGGATAAGGGCCGCCGGCCGGTCTTCGTCGTCCGCCGGCGGGGTGAGGGAGTTGCGCGCGCGCCGGGGCGGCGCGTGCGGGGCGCGTCACACTCGCGCGCCGCGCGATGATATAGCCGCGGCGCGAGCGCGGCAAGACTTTCGGCGCGGCTCAACAACTGAAGCACTTCTCGCCGGGCCAGATTTCCTTGAGCGGACGCTTGGGGCGGCGGCAGACAAAAACGTGCGTGTTGTTCTCGTGCGGGATGACGTGGGGGTGCGTGAAGGTGGCGGCGTGCTCGATCCAGTCGAACGCCTTCTGCACGCCTTCCAACTCCTCGCCGACGGTGATGACGCACTCGCCGGTGTAGTCGCGCGGCCCCCAGAGGAAATAATTCTGGTGGCCGCTGATGGCTTTCGGGAGGCCGCGGCGCGGGCCGAAGAAGTCTATGGCCCCGGCCTCGCCGTAGTTGCTCGTGAAGATGGCGCAGCGCCCGCGCTCCTCCGCGGGCAGGGAGTGGTAGACGCGCGCCACCACGTCTGTCATCTCCTCCCAGCCGAACATGTCCGCGAAGTGCTGCGGGAGTTTGCCCGTGTGCGACTTCTCCGCGCGCGGCGGCTCCAAGCCCAGGCGCTCCTGATACCTCACGTAAGTCTCAATCGGCAGCACGGGCAGGACGAGCGGCGCGGTCAGCGCCCCGCCCGCGACGAGCAGCCCGACCGTGACCGGCCTCAGCCAACGCAAAGCCCGCCGCGCCGTCAGCCCCTCCAGCGCCACGCCGCCCGCGGCGAACAGCACGGGGTAGAAGGGCATGAGGTAGTAGACCTTCGCGCGCGCGAGGATCATCACGAAGAGCATCACGAGGTAAGCATAGCCGAGCGCGCGGAAGGGGCGGCCGCCCCGCGCGAAGAGGTAGAAGTAAAGGCCGGCGAGCCACACGGGGAGCGTCAGCGGGTGCAGCAAAACGACCTGCCCGGCGAGGAAGCCCGCGAGCGAGAACTCGACGTTCTGGTTCCGGTCGGCGTTCCTCAGCACCTCGACGATGGGCCAGCCGTGCCCGATCTGCCACAGAAGGTGCGGCAGGAAGATGAGCAGCGCCGCCGCGCCGCCCAGCCACAGCCAGCGGCTCAGGAAAAATTTTCGGGCGGGCGAGAGCAGGAGGCCGGCGGCGACGCCGAAGCCGTAGACGAGCGTCGAGTGCTTGTTCAGCAGCCCGAGGCCGGCGACCGCGCCGAACCACAGCCAGAGGCGGGCGTCGCCCGTCTTGCAGACGCGCGCGACGAGGTACGCGCCGACGAGCCAGAAGAGCGGCTCGAAGGCGTTCATCGTCAGGAGCGTGTGGATGCCGAGGAAGTAAGGCGCGACGACGACCGCGGCGCACGCGAGCAGCGCGGCGAAGCGCCCGCCGCCGAGCTCGCGCGCGAGCATGCCCGTGACGAAGACCGTGAGCGCGCCCGCCACGGCCGGGAAGAAGCGGAGCGCGGGCAGCGACTCGCCCAACAGGGCGCGGCTCGCGCGCGCCACCCAGGCGATGAACGGGGCCTGGTCGACGTAGCCCCAGTCGAGCCGCTCGGCGCACGCGAGGTAGTACAGCTCGTCGCGGAAGTAGCCGTAGCCGCCGTTCGTCACGAAGTGCAGCAGCAGCTTGAGGGCGGAAAGAATAAGGGCGACGGCGAACACGCCCGTCGAACCCGCGCCGGCGGAAGAATCTCGGCTCACGGCAGCTCCTTTAAAGCAGTAGGCAGAAAACAGAAGGCGGTCGGCTTCGCGCTCCGACGCCGCCATCACCACCTTGAACGTCCGGCGGAGGGGCTTTTCTGCTGCCTTCCGTCTTCTTCTCTCACGAGTGTCCCGCCTGCCATTCCCTGATGCCGTCGAGCGGGTAGACGAGCATCAAGACGTTGAGCAGGAGGCTGTCCCTGATGGTGACGAGGAGCACGACTTCGATGAGTAGGAAGAGGGCGGCCGAGCGGGCGAGGCCGAGCCGTTGGGCGGCGAGGAAGCCGAGGGCGCAGGCGAGCACGTCGCCGAGCGAGTTGACCACGGTGTCGCCGGTGTAGCCGAGCGCGGCCGTCGCCTCGCGGTAGCGGTTGATGACGAACTCGGTGTTTTCAATCACCTCCCACGCGGCCTCGGCCGCGACCGCCAGCCAGAGCCGCCACGCCCGCGGCGCGCGGGGCAGCCCCCACGCCAGCACCCCGCAGAAGACGACCCCGTGCAGCACGTGCGTGAAGCTGTACGGGTCGAAGAGGTGCTGCGACGTGTCGGGGCCCCACGCCTCGCCCGTCCAAAAGAGGAGCCGCCCGCAGGCGCACGCCCACAGCCGGCCCTGCCGGCGGAGCAGCAGGGCGGCTACGGCCAGCACGGCGAGGACGCCGAGCCACGGCCACGCCCTCCGCGCCCCGTCGCCGCGCAGGCCGTGTCTGAGCGTCTCACTCACAACGTCAACTCCGGATGCGGTTCTGAGCGCGGGATGCCGGCCTCACGGGCGGGGCGCTAGGGCTTGACGGCGCGCGTCGCCAGGTAGGTCGCCATGAAGCGCCCGAGCGGGTGTTCGCGGTGGTGATCCTCGTAGAGGCCGACGAGGTGGAAGCCGGCGTCGAGCTGGCCGCCGAGCAGGTCGGTCAGCGTGTGGCTGAATTCGAGCGGCTGCTCGTTGACGATGTAAGGCCGCCGCTGCTCCTCGGGTAGACTCTCCAGGTCGGAGTAGGGGAGTTTATATTTGACGGTCAGTTCGGTCGCCTCGTAGGGGCCGAAGAGGTAGAGCGCCGGGTTGTTGAAGCCGGCGAGCAGGAGGCCGCCCGGCCGGAGCACGCGGAACGCCTCGCGCCAGACCGGGCGCACGTCGGGGACGAAGAGGTTCGAGACCGGGTGGAAGACGAGCTGGAAGCTCTCGTCCGGAAACGCGGAGAGGTCGGCCATGTCGCCCTCGACGGTTTCAAGCTCCAGGCCGTCGCGGTCGGCGACGAGGCGATCCTGCGCGAGCTGGCCCGGCGAGTTGTCGAGCACGGTGACGCGCGCGCCGGCCGCGGCGAAGATGGGGGCCTGCTGCCCGCCGCTGGCGGCGAGGCACAGCACGTCCAGCCCCCGCAGGTCGGGGAACCACTCGCGCGGCACGGGCTTCGTCTCGGTCAAGAGCACCGACCACTCGCCGCGGCGCGCGGCCTCGGTCAGCTCCGGCCCCACGGGCCGCGTCCACTCGCTCCCGCGCTCGACCTCACGATCCCACGCGCGGCGGTTGTATTCACGGATGTTCATAAAAACTTACCAGAGCGACGAGATTACATAACTGAATGCTCGCGCGCGCATGACTGTAGGGGCAGGGCTGGTC
>JALZHT010000513.1 GCA_030860645.1 Acidobacteriota bacterium | reverse complement strand
ACGCCCGGCATCTCCTCGCGCTCGATGCGCGCGCGCAGGCGCTCGGCCACGACCAGCGCGCCTTCGAGGTTTGCCTGCGGCAGGATGATGGCGAACTCCTCGCCGCCGTAGCGCGCCGCCGTGTCGACGCCGCGCACCTCCTCGCGTAGCGCCGAGGCGATCTGCCGGAGCGCCGCGTCGCCCGCCTCGTGCCCGTGCGTGTCGTTGACGCCCTTGAAGTGGTCTATGTCTAGCATGATGAGAGAGACGGGCTGGCGCATCCGGGTGGCGAGGTGCAGGTCGCGCTCCAACTGAATCTCGAAGAAGCGGCGGTTGAAGCAGCCCGTCAGCGCGTCCGTCAGCGCCATCTGCTGCGTCTGCTGGAAGAGGCGGGCGTGGTTGACGGCGACGGCGACCTGGTCGGACACCGTGCGCATCAGCATGATCTCGTTCTCCTCCCACGCGCGCCGCGGGTCGTCGGACGTGACCATCAGCACGCCCACCACGCGCTCGTGGAAGATGACGGGGACGGCCGCCGAGGGGCGGATCGAGGGGTCGGCGACGCCCTCCGACCCGTCCTGCACGAAGGTCTTCATCCGCCCGCGCAGGCGCGCGCCGACGGCGTGGAGGTCGCTGATGAGTTCCTCGTGCGCGTCGCCTTCGCCGCCGTCGTCGCCGTCGCGGAAGTAGCAGGTCGTCAGCGGCGGCTGGCCGTGCTCGCCGTCGACCGAGAGGGCGCTGCGCGCGGCCCCGAGCGCGCGCCCGACCTCGTCCACGGTCGTCTGCAACACGCTCGGCAGTTCGAGCGAACTCCGGACGGCCTTCGCGATGCGGTTGACGGCGATCTCGCGCACGGCCTGCTCCTGGAGCAGGCGCGCCAGCTTCGTCGTCACCGAGACGGTGAGTTGCAGCGAGGTGGTCTTCGGCACGCACGTCCGCACGGCGCGGGCGAAGGCCGGCGCGTGCTCGGGGAGTTCGGCCGTGACGCGCGCCATCAGGTATTCGAGGGCCGAGTAGACGATGTCGGGCTCGAACGACCAGATGACCTCGTCGCCCGCCGCGTCGGGGTCGTCCGCCTCTTCGTGGTGGCGCACCGAGGCGAGCAGCGCCGAGAAGCGCGCGTCGGCGATGATGACGAAGCGCTCGTTGAAGCCCGCCTGCGGCGTCTTCTCCATGCAGACCGGCTGGCGTTCGAGCGTGACGCTGTCGCCCGGCGGCATCCTCGCGACGGCGTCCTCGGGCGCGGCGAAGAAGAAGGCGTAGCGCGCCGCGCGCCCGACCTCGCGCACCCGCGCCAGGTCGCGCAGGGAGCGATGCGGCTCGGGCAGCAGACTCTCGACGACCAGCGCCGCCAAGTTGTTCTCCAGCACCACGTCCTCGAAGTACCGATGCAATTGCACAATCGTCAACTCGGCGCAACGGACGGGCGTCAGTTGGCGCGGGTGCTGGGCGAGAAGTGCGCTGTAGAGTGAGAGCATCGGATGCGGCGGCCGATTCGTGGGCGGGGTCGGCCTCAGGGTTGAAAGACAGGCGCGACGGGCCGCGTGACACAGCCCGCAATGGCAAACATATTTTGACACAAGTTTAACAACAGTGTCTATTAAAAATTAACGGCCGTGTAAAGCGGGGGGCCGGCCCCTCGCCGGGATTTCGGCGGGGCGGCGGGGAAACGCCCGGCGGGGCGCTGAGGCGTCAGCCTTGTTTGACGTAAGTTGTTGTGGCGGTGGAGATTAAGACGCCGAGCCGGTCGGTCGCCTCGACCATGATGATGCAGACGCGGCGGCCCTCGCGCAGGACGCGGGCGCGGGCCTCGATGCGGCCGGAGGCGACGGGGCGGAGGAAGTGGACGGTCAGGTCGACCGTCACGGTGCGCCCGCCGGGCGGCAGCAGCGTGAGGACGGCGAAGGCGGCGGCCGTGTCGAGCAGCGAGACGAGGGCCCCGCCGTGCATGATGCCCTCCATGCGCGAGAGCTCCTCGCGCCAGTCGAGGGCGAAGGTGGCCGCGCCGCGCTCGGCCGCGATGAACTCCAGGCCGAGCAGGCGGGCGTAAGGGACGCGGGCGAAAGCCTCGGCGAGACGCGCCAGCTCGTCGGCGCTCAGCGCGGCTTCGTTCATGAGCCGTAAATCCCCGCGCCGTCGAGCGGCTCGACGACGACGGCCGTGCCGTAGGCGAGCACCTCGGTGGCGCCGCTGGCGATCTCGGTGGCGTCGTAGCGCGCGCCGATGATGGCGTTGGCGCCGAGTTCGGTAGCGTGCTGCACCATGATGTCGAAGGCGTCGCGGCGCGTCGCCTCGCAGAGGTTGGTCCAGGCGGTGATGTTGCCGCCGACCATCGAGTTGACGAGCGCGCCGATGTTGACGAAGAGGTTGCGCGAGCGGACGACGATGCCGCGCACGACGCCGAGGTTCTGCCGGACGCGGTAGCCGGGCAGCTCGAACGCGGTCGTCACCATCTGCGGCGAGACCGAGTAGCGCGGCTCGCTGATCTCGTAAGGCGTGCGCTTTTGCAGCTCGTTGCTCATGGATTCAATCCCAAAGGGATTTTTGATTTGCGATTTTTGATTTGCGATTGAAGTGAATCGCCCGCGGTTTCTTCAATCGCAAATCAAAAATTCGCTTCAGTCTCCGAAGAGGCTGGGCTGTGAAGCGCCGTCGGCGTCCTGTCCGTCGGCGAACTCTTCGGGCGTCCAGCGGTAGCGGCCGAGGTCGCAGCGCCCGCGGGCGTCGAAGACGATGCCCTCGGCTTCGAGCATGCGCTGCTGCTTGTCGGGCGGGAGCAGCACGCGGCCCGTCGAGCACGCGCCCTGCGCGTTGATGACGCGGTGCCACGGGTCGGAGTCGTCGGCCGTGTGCATGACGAAGCCGACGGTGCGGGCCGTGTAGCCCTCGCCGAGCAGCTCGGCCAACTGGCCGTAGGTCATCACCCGCCCCTCGGGGATGCGGCGCACGATCTCGAAGACGCGCGCGCGGTAGTGCGGCGAGTCCGCTTCGGCCTTCGGCCCCGGCGCGTCCCCCGCCGGGGCTTGTTTGTTCGTGTGCTTGTCAGCCATCTTCTTTTGCCGTGGCGAATCCTTTCAGACGCGCTGCAAGTCGGCGAGGGTGCGCTCGTTGATAACGTCGCCGGTGTTGAGGACGCTCTTCGGCTCGAAGAGCAGGACGTTGGCCTCGCGCTCGGCGACGGGCATGTGCTCGACCCCGCGCGGGATGACGACGAACTCGCCCTCACCGAGATTAATCTCACCGTCGCGCAGCCTGATCTTGATGCTGCCCTTGACGACGAGGAACATTTCGTCCTCCGCGACGTGCTTGTGCCAGACGAACTCGCCTTCAAACTTCACCAGCTTGACGTACGAGTCGTTGACCTCGCCCGCGATCTTCGGGCTCCACTGGTCGCGGAAGAGGCCGAACTTTTCGTGGAGATTGACTTTCTCGATCATCGGCTTGGTTCCCTTAAAATCGCGCCGCCGCGCTCAGCCGAGCGCGCGCAGCACGGCGCGCGCCGGGGCGC
>JALZHT010000512.1 GCA_030860645.1 Acidobacteriota bacterium | reverse complement strand
GCTGGACACTCCGCCGAGGGGCGTGTTAAATTCGCCGGGTAGTTAAATTAACTCTTGCGGTTGCCTGGGGATAGACGAGGGCGTACTGCGGATTGTGAGGATCATCTGAGACAGTCATGGCACTAGCGACGGAAACGAAAGAACGCATCATCAGGGAACACGCCACGCACGAGGGCGACACCGGCTCGCCGCAGGTACAGGTCGCCCTGCTCACGCAGCGCATCAACGAGCTGACCGAGCACTTCAAGACGCACAAGAAGGATAACCACTCGCGGCGGGGGCTGCTCAAGATGGTCTCGCAGCGCAGGAGCCTGCTCGACTACCTCAAGCGCAGAGACATCGAGGGGTATCACGAACTCATCAAGCGCCTCGGCCTGCGCCGCTAGGCGGAGGGCGGCCCGCCCGGGCAGCGCCGGCGCGACCCGCCTTGAGTTCCGAAACGTCAGTGTACGAGGACGAGAGCCTCTTCAACATCGCCCCGCGCCCGATACAAAGCCCACGGGGGTGGCCGAACGTGACGGCCCCAAGCCCCCGGCGGGCGGGCGGCGGGGAGCGGCCTGTAGCAGACCACAGCGCAAGGCGGCACCGGCTTCACGGAAGGAGCTTGGTGCCGCTTTTTGCTTAAGGGGCCGTCCCGGCCCGCCCGCGCGCCTCACGTAGCGCGCGGGCGGCGGGCGGCGGTGGAAGACCAAGCAGGGCGTCGCGCGGCGGATGAGACGCCGCGCCCCCAAAGCCTCCCCGCCCGGGGAGGGCGCCCGGAGGAGACGAGAAGACAATGGCAGCGAAGAAATTTTTGAAAGAGAAGATTAAGCTCGGCGACCGCGAGCTGTCGGTCGAGATCGGCCGCGTCGCCAAGCAGGCCAACGGGGCCTGCGTCATCCGCTACGGCGACACGATGCTCCTGGTCGCCGCGGTGAGCACCAACAGCCCCCGCGAGGGGATCGACTTCTTCCCGCTCACGGTCGAGTACCGCGAGCACAACTACGCCGCCGGGCGCATCCCCGGCAACTACTTCCGGCGCGAGGGCCGCCCGAACGAGAAGGAGGTGCTGACGGCCCGCATGATCGACCGCCCGTGCCGCCCGCTCTTCGTCGAGGGCTACCGCAACGAGACGCAGGTCATCGCCTCCGTCATCAGCGCCGACCAGGAGAACGACCCGGACGTGATCGCCATCACGGGGGCGTCGTGCGCCCTCTACCTCTCCGACATCCCGTTCCCGAACCCCATCGCCGGCGTCCGCGTCGGCCTCGTTGACGGCCGCTACGTCATCAACCCGACCTACGACGAGGTGCGCGAGTCGCGCCTCAACCTGATCGTCGCCGGCACCGAGGAGGCCATCATCATGGTCGAGGCCGGCGCGCAGGAGGTCTCCGAGGAGATCATGGTCGAGGCGCTGATGCTCGCGCACAAGGAGATCAACCGCCTCTGCCGCTGGCAGAAGGAACTCTACAAGGCTTTGGAGATCGAGAAGCGCCCGTTCGAGCCGCCCCCGCTCGACGAGGAGATGCTCGGCGAGATCGAGCGCAACCACGCCGACCGCCTGAGGGCCGCGCTCAACACCGAGGCGCAGGGCAAGCAGGCTTCCTACGCGGCCGTCGACGCGCTCAAGAAGGAGATCGTCGAGTCTTACCCGGAGGAGCAGCCCGAGAAGCGGCAGATGGCGAAGAAGGTCTTCGACCACCTCAAGGAGAAGATTTTCCGCGACGACATCCTCGGCAACCGCCGCCGCCCCGACGGCCGCCGGTTCTCCGAGATTCGCCCCGTTGACTGCGAGATCAGTTGGCTCCCGCGCGTCCACGGCTCGGCGCTCTTCACGCGCGGCGAGACGCAGGCCATCGTCACCGCGACGCTCGGCACGAAGGAAGACGAGCAGTTCATGGACGACCTCGAATCGGGCGAGATCAAGCGCCGGTTCCTGCTCCACTACAACTTCCCGCACTTCTCCGTCGGCGAGGTCGGCCGCTTCGGCTCGACCAGCCGCCGCGAGATCGGCCACGGCGCCCTCGCCCGGCGCGCGCTCGAACCCGTCCTCCCGTCCGTGGAGGAGTTCCCCTACTCGCTGCGCATCGTCTCGGACATCACCGAGTCGAACGGGTCGTCTTCGATGGCGACCGTCTGCGGCGGCAGCCTCTCGCTGATGGACGCGGGCGTCCCCGTCAAGGCGGGCGTCGCCGGCGTCGCGATGGGCCTCGTCATGGAGGGCAACCGCTACGCGATCCTCTCGGACATCGCGGGCGCGGAAGACCACTACGGCGACATGGACTTCAAGGTGGCGGGGACGCGCGCCGGCATCACCGCGCTCCAGATGGACATCAAGATCGGCGGCATCAACGCGCAGATCATGGCCGAGGCGCTGGAGCAGGCCAAGAAGGGCCGCCTCCACATCCTCGACCGCATGGAGCAGGCCATCCGCGAGCCGCGCGAGGACTTGTCGCCGTACGCGCCGCGCATCATCACCATCAAGATCAACCCCGACCGCATCCGCGACGTGATCGGGCCGGGCGGCAAGATCATCCGCTCCATCGTCGAGGAGACCGGGGCGAAGATTGATGTCGAGGACGACGGCACGGTCTTCATCGCGACGGCCGACGGCGAGGCGGCGCAGGCCGCGGTCGCCCGCATCCGGGGCCTGACGGCCGAGGCCGAGGTCGGCGAGACCTACCTGGGCACGGTCTCGCGCATCGTGGATTTCGGCGCGTTCGTCGAAATCTTCCCCGGCACCGACGGGCTGCTCCACATCAGTGAGATCGCCGACCACCGCGTCCGCGACGTGCGCGACGAACTCAAGGAGGGGCAGCAGATCATGGTCAAGTGCATCGGCAAGGAGGGCAACAAGATCAAGCTCTCGCGCAAGGCCATCCTCAAGGAGGAGAAGCAGCGGGCGCACAAGGCCGGGGGCGGCGGCGACGGGCAGGGCGCCGAGGAATAGCCCGGCCCCTGCCGCCCCGAGTTTTAATTTTTGTAAGAAAAAGGGTTCGCCCGCGGGGGCGGCCCTTTTTTTATCTTGACAGCCGGCCCGCGCCGCGGGTTTAATTGGGCGCTCGAAACTGGAATTCACAGGTCATTCAAAGTCTCTTTCCCGTACAGACACCCGGGAGGCCCTTCCGCCACAAGTCCTTACAGGCTGTAGGCCGCCGCGGCGGGAAGCGGGCCGGGGCGTTGACAGGACGGGTCAGAGACCGCCGCATCGCGCGGGGCGTCTCAGGCGAGGCCGGGGAGGGCCTGGGGCCGCTTCGCCGTCTCCGCCGAAAGTTTTCGGATCTTCCTAAGCTGGTCACAATGCTTTCACGTTGACACGGGGCAGGGGAAAGCAAGGAGGATGACTCCACCATGAGGCATCAAGCAATTCGCGCCGCCGCTCTGATGCTCGGCGTCCTACTCGTCGGGGCCGGGCCCGCGCGCGCCGCATCCATCACGTTCGAGGACGTGGTGCGGGCCGTCGGCGCGCGCGGGCAGGTGCGCCCCGCCGACGTGGTGCGCCTGCGCTTC
>JALZHT010000038.1:4591-13233 GCA_030860645.1 Acidobacteriota bacterium | reverse complement strand
CCGCGACTCTGCGCGGTGGTCGCCGCCGCCGCGTCCGTCGTCGCGCACGTGCCCGCCACGCGGTCGCAGGGAGGGACGCCGGACTACAAGAACCCGCGCCTGCCCGTCGAGCGGCGCGTCGCCGACCTGTTAGGGCGGATGACGCTGGAGGAGAAGGTGGCGCAACTCGTCTGCCTCTGGGCCGAGAGGCCGCAGGTCAGGCCGCAGACCGACTTCTCGGCCGACCGCGGCGACTTCTCGCCCGAGCGCGCCGGCGTCGTGATGAAGCACGGCATCGGGCAGATCGCGCGGCAGCGCGAGCGCAAGGAGCCGCGCGAGGCGGCCCGCTTCGCCAACGCCGTCCAGAAGTGGCTCGCGGAGAACACGCGCCTCGGCATCCCCGCCATCTTCCACGACGAGGCACTCCACGGGCTGATGGCGCAGAACGGGACGCACTTCCCGCAGCCCATCGCGCTCGCCAGCAGTTGGGACCTCGACCTCGTCACGCGGGTCTTCACCGCCGCCGCGCTTGAGACGCGCGCGCGCGGCAGCCACCAGGTGCTCGGCCCCAACCTCGACCTCGCGCGCGAGCCGCGCTGGGGCCGCACGGAGGAGACCTACGGCGAAGACCCATACCTCGTCTCGCGCATGGGCGTCGCCGCCGTGCGCGCCTTGCAGGGCGAGGGGCCGGGCGTGGACGGCGAGCACGTCATCGCCACCGCCAAGCACTACGCCGCGCACGGCCAGCCCGAGGGCGGCACCAACATCGCGCCGGCCAACTACTCGGAGCGCGTCATCCGCGAAGTCTTCCTGCCGAGCTTCGAGGCCGCGGTCAAGGAGGCCGGCATCATGAGCGTGATGGCCTCTTACAACGAGATTGACGGCGTCCCCTCGCACGCGAGCCGCTGGCTGCTCGACGAGGTGCTCCGGCAGGAGTGGGGCTTCCGCGGCCACGTCGTCTCCGACTACTACGGCATCCCGCAGATGGTGAGCCTGCACAAAGTCGCCGCCGACAAGCCGGAGGCCGCCCGCGCGGCGTTGGAGGCGGGCGTTGACATCGAGCTGCCCGACCCCGAAGCCTACCCGTCGCTCGCGCGGCTCGTCAGGGAGGGGCAAGTCTCCGAGGCCGCGCTCGACAGGGCGGTGGCGCGCCACCTCCGCGCCAAGTTCCTGCTCGGCCTCTTCGAGAACCCTTACGTCGCCCCCGAGCGCACGGCCCGCGTCACCAACTCGCAGGCCCACCGCGCGCTGGCCGCCGAAGCCGCGCGCCGCTCCCTCGTGCTCTTGAAGAACGAGAACCACCTCCTGCCCCTCGACCGCAACAGGCTCCGCTCCGTCGCCGTCATCGGGCCGAACGCCGACCGCGCGCACCTCGGCGGCTACAGCGACCCGAACCCCGGCCCCGGCGTCAGCGTGCTGCAAGGCGTCACCGACAAGGTGGGCCGCGCGGTCAAAGTCGCGCACGCGCAGGGCGTCAAGATCACGAAGGAGGGCGGCGACTGGTGGGCCGACACCTCGCGCCTGAGCGACCCCGAAGAGGACGCCCGGCTGATCGCCGAGGCGGTGGGCGTCGCGAAGGCGGCCGACGCCGTCGTCCTCGTCATCGGCGGCAACGAGGACACGAACAAGGAGGCGTGGGCCGACAACCACCTCGGCGACCGCGACAGCCTGGAGCTGGTCGGCAGGCAGAACGACTTGGTTCGCGCGGTGCTGGAGACGGGCAAGCCCACCGTCGCCGTCCTCATCAACTCGGGGCCGCTCTCCATCAACTACGTCGCGGAGAACGTGCCGGCCATCCTCGAAGGCTTCTACCTCGGGCAGGAGACGGGGACGGGCGTCGCCGACGTGCTCTTCGGCGACTACAACCCCGCGGGCAAGCTCCCCGTCAGCTTCCCGCGCTCGGTCGGCCAACTCCCCATCTACTACAACCACAAGCCGACGGCCAGGCGCGGCTACCTGTTCACGAGTAAGGCCCCGCTCTTCCCCTTCGGCCACGGGCTGAGCTACACGACCTTCGAGTATTCGGGCCTCAAGGTGTCGCCCGAGAAGATCGGCCCCGCCGGTCAGGCCGTCGTCAGCGTGACCGTCGCCAACACGGGCCGGCGCGCGGGCGACGAGGTCGTCCAACTCTACATCCGCGACCTGGTCAGTTCCGTCACGCGCCCCGTGATGGAGTTGAAGGACTTCCGGCGCGTCGCGCTCGCGCCGCGCGAGCGCAAGACCGTCACCTTCACGGTCACGCCCGACAAGCTCTCTTTCCTCGACCTCAACATGAACCGCACGGTCGAGCCGGGCTGGTTCGACATCATGGTCGGGACAAGCTCGGTCAAGCACCAGACGGCGAAGTTGGAGGTCGTCGTGAGGTAATAGGAAACGCTGGTGCGTCCTGCTGGAGCCGGCGTGCGGGTGCGGGGCCGGCCGCGCGGAGGAGTTCCCATCGGCGGCCGTGATGGGCCGGGGGCCAGCCGCCACCCGAGTCTTGTCCGCCCGCCCCTCCGGTGTTAGAGTTCCCTCATTCAGCCTTCCCCCTATCGGCCCCTCCGCGGCGGGGCGTTCACGTAACCGTACCCTCGGGAAAGGTGGCACATGCTCAAACTTATCACTTCTACGCTCGCCCTCTTCGTTGTGTTTGCGCTCCCCGCCCTGGCGCAGTCTCAGAATACCGGGGCGTCCACCCCGGCGCAGGACAGACAGGCGCAGGAGCAGGCCGAGCGCGACCGCCGGCAGGCCGAGCGCGACCGCAAGGAGAAGGAGAAGGGCGTCAAGAAGGAGCCAGGGACGAGGTGCTCCAGGTGGAGACAGGGCAAGGCGTGACGACGCCCTCCGGCGAAGCCGAAGGGGTTCGCACTCGCCGACGGCGATAACTTCTACGTCTCCTGCGAGGGTCGCTACTTCCTACCGGCCGCGACAGCCATGTCTCGGCAGCGGGTGAGGGTGCCGTCCTGGTTCGGGCATTCGCGCCGCGCCTCACCCCGGCCGGGCGCGGGCCTTCGGCGATAAAGTAAAGCCGAGACGCCGGGGAACAAAAAAGCCGCGCCTCACGCGCGGCTTTCTTGCCTTACCGGCGAAGTCGGCAAGGTCAACCGCTATTGCGGCATCTTCTGGATGGGCGTCCCTTGCCCCGCCACGAGCCACCACTTCCCGTCCTTCTTAACGAACACGTCAATCCAGCGGTAATCGCCGCTAATGTCACGGCCCTTGTACGTGCCCTTGTCCGTCGTCTTGTATGTGACGATAGCCACGTCCCCGTGGGACTGCACCTTCATGTCTGCAATCTTCGAGGATTCGAGCTTCAAAGCACCCGACTTCACGTCGGCCTCGAATTGCGCCCTCGTGTTGACCGCGCCGCCCGGATCAACGAGCGTGGCGTTGTCGGCCAGGTGGCCGCCGAAGGTCGCGAAGTCGCCCTTCGTCAGCGCGTCGGTTAACTTCTGCTCCAGTTGCATCAACTCCTGCTCGACGCTGCCGCCCGAGGCCATTGCCTTTTCTTGACTGGCGGGCGTTTCTGCCGGGGACGGCGACGGCGTTTGGCCTAAAGTCGTGGATGACGCCGCGAGAACTAACACGGCGAGGGCAAGGATTCGTTTCATGGACGTGGCTCCTTTTCAGCCGAGGTTAGTGAGTGGTGTCGGGATGTTGCCGAGGCGAGGGGGTTCTAACCCAAATTCGTGGGCGAGTCAATGGTTGTTCGGAAGAAGTTTCGGGCAGCAAAAACCCGCCAACGGACTCTGAAATCGAGGCGGGGAACCGGCCGGGGATGCGAGCCGTGCAAATCTTGCGGGCGGGTGTGCCGCGCGGGTCTTTCTCTACGCCGCGGCCTTGCTGGATGGACAAGGAAGAAGATGACAATCGCGGTGATTGCGACGACAGCCGGAGCAACCAGGCTCATTATTCTATCGGCAGTCATCATTTATGATCTCTGTGCGTGGCCTAAAAAAGCCGTCTAACTCCAGAACTGACGCGGGCGGAAAGACGTGCGACAGGCCGACGACGAAGAGGGAGACGGTGGCGAGTTTTGGACGGCTACTTCCATACATTTCCCCTCAACCTGAATCGAGAGACAGCGGACTCAATTCTTACTCAAGTAGCTATCGCTTTCGTCCTTCATCATCCTGTAACACTCGCAGGAGACTGCCTCCAGGCCCGTACGGTTGAGAATCTTAATCCACCCGCGACTGTAGTTAATCAGCTCATCTTTCTGAAGAGCGCCGGCCGCTTTATTGACGCCCTCGCGCCGCACGCCGAGCATGTTGGAGATGAAATCCTGCGTCAGACGAAACTCATCCGCCCCCAACCGGTCGCCGGTCATCAACAGCCAGCGGGCGAGGCGCGCGTCCACCTCATGGAAGCGGTTGCAGGCGGCCGAGCGGGAGACCTGCGTCAATAACGAGTGTGCGTAGAGATGTAGCAGGCGGTGCAGCGAGCCTATGCGGCCGGACTCCTTTCGCAGCACCGACGCCTTCATCCGGCTGGCCGTGCCGACGCCCTGCACGATGGCGCGATGGGGCGACGTGCCCACCCCCATGAAGACGGAGATGCCGGCCATCCCCTCGTTCCCGATAAGCCCTATTTCGAGGGTCGAGCAGTCTCTCACTTCGGCGAGTAAGGAGACGATGGACTCATTCGGGAAATAGACGTGGCGAATCCGGTCGCCGGGTTCGTAGATGACTTCGGCGAAGGGCATTGTGACCTGTTCCAACTCGGGCAGCAGGCGTTGATATTCTTTCTTGGGGAGGGCGGCGAGCAGCCGATTCATGGCCGGTGCGCGTGGCTGGGTGGTGAGTGGCATCAGGAATCTCCCTGCTTCGGTCGGTTATGAAAGACAACAGACGGCACAAGAAGAGGGTTTGCCGGCCCGATCCCGATGTCGAAATATGAATTTCCAAAGAACGGGTACGTTTCAGACTGGCCCTCCGGAAAGTGGCGGCCCTGCGGCCCTCCTTAACTGCTCGCCCGCAACTGGTGGGAAGCTGATTCAGGCAGGAGGCGGCTGAGAAGACTGCCCAGGTTGCTCAAGTCGAGCGGCTCGGCGATGAACGAATCGCAGCCGCCGGCGAGAGCGGACGCCCGCGCCTCTTGAGTCGGGTAAGTGGACGTGCAAACGATGGGGAAGGTACAGTCCTTACCCTGTTCGCGGATGCGCCGCGAGGCTTCTACCCCTCCGAGCATCGGCATTCTTTCCGGCATCAGGATCAAATCAGGGCACTTGCCGCGGGTCAATTCGACAGCCTCCTGGCCGTCGGCGGCTTCAACTACGCGGTAGCCCTCACCCTCCAGCCAGAATTTCAGCAGAGCACGCGTGTCTTCATAGTTGTAGGCGACCATCACGGTCGGGCGTCTTGCTTCTCGCATCGGGGTGCTCCTCGTCCGGTCGTATTGAAGAAGACTCAACAGACTTCACAGATGAAGGCGGCGGGCCCGCTTCCGGCGCCGAGAGTCGAGTCTAAGTCGAGGACTGACCCACTAGGAATAACACAAGGGGGAAAGCTGGTCTGTGCGATAGGCCACGTATAGGGGCGGACTTCGTGCACGCCATCACCCTGGCCGCGATGGGGTACCACTTTCGCAAGCTGACCGGGTCGCTTAGTGAGCGGGCACGGGCCGGGCTGCCGGCGGGGGCACAGTAGAGGTCGCGTTCGCTCCAATTGAGAGAGCTTTCAGTGGCGCAGAGTCCGGCCGCATCACGCTCGCTCCGGCCCGAATTCATGCCGCCAGTTATCAACCACGGCTTGGACTGTTTGGTTAAGGATTGCGTCCGGGTGTGAAAGACCTTCGCTGCGGTGCTTCCTCATAAAACTAATGATCTCTTCTCTGCGCCGCCGCGTGTGAGATTCGCTCAGGGTTTCGGGAGGTATGTGCTGCGCCCGAATCCTCTCCGAGACCTCCATCCTCTGTCCGATGAACTCTTCAATTCGGGAATGTATTTCGGCTATCACCGCCCCTTCAATATGATGAACGGGCGTGCCCGCGTCCCAGCCGAGTGCGGCGACGTGTTCGGGATCCGTGTAGACGCCCTTCACCGCGTCGCATAATTCCCTGAAGCTCTGATCGGTAAATGTGTTCATGTCCGATTGAGGAAATACCTTCACCGTGTTAAGCCGCCGCCTTGAGCTGCGTCCGCTCGGAAACTGCTCCTTTTTCGGCGTTTTGAAGCCGCGATGTGTCAACAGCCGGTGATAGCCCATGCCGATCCCGAGGCTCCCACTCACCCACCAGAGCAACAGGCACGCGGCGGGCGCCTACCAACTGAACATAAGGAGCGCTGCCACCGCGCCGAGATGGAAAGCGACCATCGTAATGTATGTCGGCCAGTTGATGCCGGTCTTTTGTTGAATATCGGTGATCGCTTCGTTAAGCATTCAGGCCCCCTGCTGCTACCAAGATATGTACCCATACTTTGATAACACGGCGGGGCGGATTGTGCCGGTTCGCTTGTAATAGTTGTGTAATATTGAGGCCCGAAAAGTCCCTCGCCTTGCAGCGGGGCACCCCGCGAGCCTCCCGGCGTATGTGTGTCAGCGCACGGACAGTCAACCCTCCACATGATATATTTAACTTAGCCGTTCTTTAGATAAATCGCCACCGGGATCGGGCCGCCAACCTCCTTCTTGTGCCGTCTGTGGTTTTCGAAACACGACCGTGTGCCAGGGAGTCAACCGGTGCCCGCGTCCGCCGCCCTGCCGTTTTCAAGCAAACGCCAGACACTGCCCGCGCCGCGCGCGCAGGAGGCATTCGGGCGCCTTCTGCTCAACCCGGAGTCCGTCTTCCGCGGGCCGGCTTTACCAACGAGGAGCTAAGAATGTTTTCCCGCCGCGTCATCATGAACCTCAAGCCCGGCTCCGCCGCCGAAGTCGGGCGCATTTTCGAGGACGAAGTCGTCCCGCTGCTACGCACACAGAAGGGGATGCGCCACGAAGATACCTTCATCAGCCCGGCACTCTCGGAGGCCGTGCTCAACAGCTACTGGGATACGCAAGAGTATGCGGTACGATCAAACGGATGGCCTCTGTGTTCTTTCTGCTCACGCTCTTAATCGTCGGCCTGAGCGCGCAGGAGCGGCGCAGGGATTCGCCGCGACGACCGGGCGCGCGCACCTCTCGCCCCGACGTTGACAATTCTCGGTTGGTCGGCGCATACCGCCTGAACACGGCGCGCAGCGATAACGCGAGGGCCGCCGTCTACGAGGCCACCAACAGCCTGCCGGAGATAGACCAACTACTCATCCTCGGCGGTTTGATGTCCCGGCTTGAATCGCCGGACTTGCTGGTCATCGAGCAGCGCGGTTACGCTGTGACCATCGCATCTTCGAGCGCGCCCCGTGTGACGTTCGACGCCGACGGCCGGGAGCACTCCGTGAGAGTCGCCGGCGGTCGCACGGCGCGCGCACGCGCCACGCTGAGCGGTGGCCGGCTGCTGGTCAGCACGAAAGGCGACCGGGGCAGCGATTTCGGTGTCACGTTCGGGTCGCGGGATGGAGGGCGCGGGCTCGAAGTAACCCGCCGCATCTACGCAGACCAGTACAATCAGCCCATCGCCGTCCGCAGCTTCTACGACGGGACTCCGGACGCGGCGGGTTATGATCGCTAAGGACGTGTGAAGGGGAAAAGCTCACGCCCGACGAAGCTTCGATATTCGCGGGCGTCAGATAGGAGGGTCATTATGAGTGAGAACGTACAGCCCGGGCCGGTCAAGTCGCCCCCCGTGATGCGCCGCTTCATCATCTATGCGGGCGTGCTGGTCGTCGTCTTCCTGCTCGGCTTCGTCCCCATGTGGCTCAAGGCCCGTGAGTGCGGCGGCCGCCTTGCCAGCGCCGAGCACCAGTTAAGCCTAGCCCGGATACAAAATAATCTTGCTTCGGCCGTCATTGACGCGCGGCGAGGTGATTACGAGCCGGCCCGCCAGGCCGCCAGCCAATTCTTTACCTCCCTGCGTGCGGAATCTGACCGGGGGGACGCCTCAACTCTCACGCCGGCGCAAAGAGCCGGCGTGGAGCCGTTGTTCACCCGGCGCGATGAAATCATCACCCTGCTCGCCCGGAGCGACCCCGCCTCCGCTGACAGGCTCTCGGATTTGTATGTTTCGTATCGGAAGGTCATGGATGACCGGGGTGGCTCTTAGAAAAGGCCAGCCCGCTCCCGGTGTTACAAAAAGAGGCCATCAATGGGCGGAGACAAAGAAGAGGACATTGACGCGAATTCGGATGAGTTCAAACAAGGGGTCGAAGCCGGGCTGAATTCCGAGGAGGAGTAACCGAATGTATATTTATACGATGCAGACGATGCCGGGACACAAAGCAAAGTTTGAAGGCGACACGACAGTTAAATACAAGGTTAGAAGGAAGTATACTTCCGCCTCGGCTAACCAGAAAAGCCGCACCGATGTTATTAGAACCGACATGGGTTATTCGGAGGCGACGGCGCTGGTTAAGAAATTTAATGATAAAGAGCGAGAAGCGCGCGCCATCAAGCACGAAGCTCGCCGCCACACACTGAAAGCCTGATAGGCCGTCCACCCCTTCGCCACTCGCGGTTGAAAAAAATATACCGCCACCAACGCCCCGAAGGAAAACATCACTATCTGGCGCGAGTTCAAGACCGGCGAGCGAAGAAGACGGGCCGCGACTGGAGGCGAAAAGGGAAGGCCGCCGGAGCCTCGCTCTCCGG
>JALZHT010000038.1:0-4581 GCA_030860645.1 Acidobacteriota bacterium | reverse complement strand
CTCCGGCGGCCTTCCTTCTCTCTAAACTCCTTTAGGGGAAGTGAAGAGGAGGTGCCAACTATACTCCTTAAATTCTCCCTGTCAATTGAAAATTCTCGGAAGCCAAAAAACGCCGGCCGACATACGCACCCCGCCAAAAATCCGCCGCCAAATAATTCTGACCGACGATCAAATCGTGAGGCTAAACCAACAGGGATTTTGTGAAGCAGACGCCTCCACCCTAGTGCAGCGTGGCAACAGCGCCTCACGGCGGCGTCAATGTGTTACCGCACAGATAAACCCGATCAGGTATCACCGAGGCGCGCGACTTCGAGGTGGCGCTGAGGGAGCGCGTCTCGCGCCTCCTGGGCGGCTCGCCTCCCGCGAGGCCGAACCCTTTACAGACGGTCGCCTGAACGTGCGGCACTTGCCCGTCGAGGATAGTGAAGGGCGATTGGTCGGCCTCGTCACGCTCCGCAGCCTACTGCGCCTGCTGGCGGCGGGCGTCAACGGCGGTGGTGAGCCGGTCGCCGTGCGCAGCATCATGAAAACCGACCCCGTCTCGGTCTCGCCCACGACGCCCGTCCCGGAGGCGGTCGAACTTATGCGCCGCCACCGCATCGGCTCGCTCCCGGTCGTGGACCACGACCGCCTCGCCGGCATCATCACCGTCTATGATTTTCTTGAGACTTCGGCGGGGTTATCTCAGGAGTAGCTTTGGTCGCAGGGTGGGAAATTGTAAGCCGGAACGAAAGCAGATTAAACGCCCCTCAGCCCATGCCGCCCCCTCTGAACTCACAGGAGCAAACTCGGTTCATTCTCATTCTTCTCTCGCACTTCGGTAATCGTGAATGGGACGAGGCCACGTTTGACTTCTTCGAGGGCGATGGTCGTATTCCTATGCCGCTGCGGGTCGGCCTCGATGCGCGGGGCCGCGCCCCGCGTGAGCTGCTTGTTTCTGAGCGCCGCCACGACGATCAGCCGGTAGATCGAATCCACTCCCGGCCACTGCCCCTCGGCCGTGACGCTGCTGTAGCTGTTCCACGTAGTCCCGTCCGTTCTGTTCATAAGATACTTGGCCCCCGCGTCGTCTGACTATCGAAACGCGGCGCGTTGCAGCCCGCCGCCGGTCAGGTTCTAAAGCGACTTGAGCAGGTAAAAGATGGCCGGCAGCGCGAACACGATGACGATGGCGCGGTGCAGCCAACTCACCGCCGAGTTGCGGCAGTAAGGGCAACGCAGCATCGTCTGTCTCAACCTCGTTCGGCAGCGGCGGCAATACCTTTTCATCTCAGACCTCTAGGTCAGCCTCGCGCGTGTCATGCGGCGTCTTGTGCGAGCGCGGCCAGTTGCGCGCGATTGATCGACCGGCCGCGGTTCAAGTTGGTGAACGGGTTGTCCACCAGCCAGAAGTACGCGCCGGCGGCACCGTCCGTTTGGGTGAGATCGCCGAGCGCAAGCGCGTCGAGCGCCACCGGCTTGAAGAGCAGCATCCCCCGATGGCAGGCGCGCGCCGCCATCCCGTCGTGGTTACTGCGAAATACGGGCACGCGGAAGCGCCCGCCGTCGTCGAGCGCGAACCAGTCGCCGTTGGCGCGCCGCATGGCGTACACACTACTCATCGCATATCCCTCGCTTCGTTGCATCCGGCAAATCTCTGTCAGGTATTTAAGCGCGTGCTCACGCGCCGACTCCGGCACGTCCTCCCGACCCCGGCCGGCGCGTCAGGAAGTGATGTGGAACTCCTCCGTCTGGTTGACGCGCAGGAAGATGCCCAAACACACGCACACGCAGGCCACGGCGGCCGAGCCGATGGCGAGCCATAAATTAAGCCCGCCGCCCTGCGCGTCCAGAACCCCCTGCGAATCTTTGAACATGACGAACAGGTAGAACTGCCAGAGCGCGATCCCCGCCGTCAGTAAGCCCACACCCCACAGCAGAACATACGTTAAACTCTTTCCGATATAACCCATGTGTGACCTCCGTCATTAGTTTCGACGTTAAGTTTGAGAGTCGGATAGCCGACCGCCCGAGAGCATTGCGAATAGCTACTCCCCGCGCGGGTGATTGACGCCCCCCGTGCCCTTGCCGTCCCCCGCGACGGGCGGCGGTCGGAAGCCGTCTGTATCTTCGCGCGGCCCTTCGGGCGCTCGCTCCAACCCGAGACGCGTGTGCGTCCTCCAAAGGTGTTTGGAAAAGTTTGAGTAGATCGGGCTCTCCGGCAGGCCCGTGTCATCCCCGGCCGTCCTCGCACTCTTCAAATTGTCCTCGGCATAGCTGCCGACTGTTCGCTTCATTTGTCCCCGATCTCAGGCGTGAGGTCGCCCGGCTTGTAGATAGCGATTTCCAGGATGCGTTTCATAGCGCGCTCGGCTGAGGACGGGTCGTTCAGCCCCCGGCCAGTTTAGAAGTCCTGTGTGCCTCGCGACTGTTCGCGGTGAGCTTGTGGAAGGTCGAGCTGGAAATCTCGAATGTTTCCACTTGCGGAGTCCCTTCCAACACGTTCGCCAGCGCCTTCAACATCTCCGGGTAGGCCGTGAGGTTGTAAGCCTCGGCGTTCCCTTCGGTGTCCCAGTAGCTGTTGCTCACGACTTCCGAGAGTTCCGGGGAGATAAAAGTGTCCAGGTGGCGGAACCCCTTCTGCGTGTGCGGCGGCGGGGTGACTCCACTCTCCAGAATGCGGGCCACCTCGTCGGCGGAACCGTCTTTGAGTTTTATGACGACGCGGCGTGCAAACATCAGTAGTTCCTCGGCGGCCGGGCCGCGCAACGGGAGACAGACTCGGTGCTGAGCAGAAGGTGCCCGAAAGCCTCCTGCTCGTGCGGGGCGACTGTGGGGTGGCGACGGATTGAAACTTGGGGTGCTGCGGGTACTGACACTGGGAGCCTCCCTGGCAACGCTCATGTTTAGAGAACCACAGACGGCACAAGAAGGAGGTTGCTGGCCCGATCCCGGTGTCGATTGTCTAAAGAACAGCTAAGGCGAACATACCACGCGGTGGAGTGATTGTCCGTGCGTTATCACACATATACCATGAGGCTTGCGGAGCGAGACGGGTGAGCTTGCCTCGCCTGCTTGTCGGGTCAGCGGCGACGACCCTCCGCCCTTTCCATAACCACGCCAATGATGCCTAATCTCAAAGGGTCAGCATGCTGACCCTTTGGACGGTGCCGAGCAGATATGTTGATTCACGACGCGCGGGCCTCTACTGAAACGTCGGCACTCTTTCTCCGCGCTTTGCGCCACTCGGCGGCGGCCTCCTTCGCGAGTTGGTAAATGACGCGCCGGTTGTCGGCGAGCAGCCGGAGCCAGGCGGCGCGCGTCATCTGCGGGAAGTAGATGCCGCGGAAGAAGAGCCGCGCCACGAGGTGGCTGACGCGGTACTGGAGGGGCCGCCCCGCGAGCGCCCCGACCGCCTGCGCGTTGCGCCCCGGGCTGTAGGACGCCTCCCACGCCCGCCGCGTCTCCAGCCGCGCCTCCTCGATCGTCATCCGCAGCGGCGCGTGCGCCATCACGAAGGGCGCGAACTCCAGCCAGTGCTCCGGGCGCTCCAGCCGCCCCGCCCGCTCCAGCCGCTCGTAGAGCGGCGTCGCCGGGAACGGCGTGAGCTGCCCGAACACCGGCAGCCCCGGCGGCCACGACGCGATCTCCCCGAGGGTGCGCTCGGCCACCCCCGCCTCGTCGTGGTCCATCCCGAAGATGAAGGACGTGATGGCGTAGACGTCGCGCCGCGCCAAGCGCTCGAGCACCGCCCCGTACTCCGCCGGCTTGCTGAAGTTCTTGCTCACGTCGGCCATGTTCCGCGGGTCGATGGACTCCATCCCGATGAAGACCCACTTGCCGCCCGACTCCGCGATGAGGTCGCACAGCTCCTCGTCGCGCAGCAGGTTGGCGCTGATCTGCGCCACCCACGGCAGTTGCGCCCCGGCCGCGATGATGTCGCGCAGCAGCGACTTCGTGCGCCGGACGTTGATGGCGAGGTTGTCGTCGATGAAGAAGGCGGCGACCTGCCCGCGCTCGCGCCGCGCCCGCGCCTTGAGCCGCAGCAACTCCTCGACCACCGACTCGTTGGTGCGGAAGCGGATCGAGTCGCCGAAGAAGCCCGTCACCGTGCAGAACTCGCACCCGTAGGGGCACCCGCGCCCCGTCTCGATGGGGACGACGTGGAACGAGCCCCACCCGCCGCCGAGGCGCGCCAGCAGCGGGCGCAGCGGCCGCGGCACGAGGCTGAACTGCTCGAGCGGCAGCGACTCCCACGGGATCGCGGGGTAAGGCCGCAGGCTCGGCTTGCGGTCCAACCCCTTGGCGTCGCGCCCCGGCTCGTAGACCTCCTTCAGCTCGCCGCGGGCGGCGTCGGCGACGATGAGCGGCCAGGTCTCGTCGGCCTCGCCGAGGGCGACGGCGTCGGCGTGGCGCGCCCCGCCCGAGCGGCCCAGGGCCTCGTCCGGGCACTCGGTGACGTGCGGGCCGCCCATCACGACGGGGACGCCGGCGGCGCGCACGGCGTCCGCCACGCGGTAGGCGCGCGCCACCATGCGCGTCATCGCGCCGATGCCGACCAGGCCGACCCCCTCGCGGCGGACGAAGTCCACCAGCTCCTCC
>JALZHT010000511.1 GCA_030860645.1 Acidobacteriota bacterium | reverse complement strand
GCTCAAGCTCGTCTGGCTCGCGCGCGCGTGCGGCGTGCGCGTCGAAGCCTCGGGCGCAGACCCCGGGCTGATGCCCGTCCCGCTCTTCGAGTCCATCGAGGACTTGCGCCGCTGCCCTTCGGCCTGCCGCGCGCTCTGGACTTCGCGCGAGTACGGGCCGCTGCTCGACTCCTGGGGGCGGCGGCAGGAGGTGATGCTCGGCTACTCGGACTCGAACAAGGACGGCGGGATGCTCACGAGCACGTGGGAGATTTTCAAGGCGCACCGGGCGCTGCATGAGGCGGCGCGCGAGTGCGGCGTCCGCCTGCAACTCTTCCACGGGCGCGGCGGCACGGTGGGGCGCGGCGGAGGCCCCACGCACCACGCCATCGTCGCGCAGCCCGCCGGGGCCTTCGGCGGCGCGCTCAAGCTCACCGAGCAGGGCGAGGTGCTCAACTGGAAATACTCCGACCCCGTCCTGGCCGAGCGCAACCTGGAACTGATGGTCGCCGCCGCGCTCGAAGCCCTCGCGCGTCCGGGCGGCGCGCCGCACCGCGACGAGTGGGAGCGCGCGATGGAGCGCCTCTCGGCCGACGCCTTCGCCTTCTACCGCCGCCACGTCGCCGAAGACCCGGACACGCTCGCCTACTTCGAGGAGGCGACGCCGGTGGCCGAGTTCGACCTCGCGCGCATCGGCTCGCGGCCCGCCCGCCGCGCCGAGCGGCGCGGCCTCTCTGACCTGCGCGCCATCCCGTGGGTCTTCGGCTGGATGCAGAGCCGCCACGTGCTGCCCGCGTGGTTCGGCGTCGGCCACGCGCTCGAAAAATTTATCGGAGAGGAGGGGGGCGGGGAGGAGTTGCTCGGCGAGATGATGCGCGATTTCCCGCTGTTCATGAACCTCATGGGCGACGTGGAGATCGGCATGGCGAAGGCCGACCTCCAGATCGCGCGGCGCTACGCCGGGCTGGTCGAAGACGAAGGTTTACGCGAGCGAGTCTTCGCCGCGCTCGCCGGCGAGTTCGAGCGCACGCGCCGCATGATCCTGCGCGTCAGCGGCCAGAACCGTCTGCTCGAACGCAACCCCGTCCTGGCCCGCTCGATCCGCCTGCGCAACCCCTACGTTGACCCCCTCAGCCTCATCCAGATCGAACTCCTGCGCCGCAAGCGCGCCGGCCAGGAGTCCGAAGAACTCGACTACGGCCTCGCCGCCACCATCAACGGCATCGCCGCCGGACTGAGGAACACCGGGTGAAGAAATTTTTGATTGGCGATTTTCGATTGGCGATTGGGAGAGGAGAGCCGCCTTCAATCGCCAATCAAAAATCTAAAATCAAAAATTCTCCCCTCCCTCCGGGCCGTAGAAGACGACCCAGACGGTGAGGTCGGCGGTGAAGTTCTCGAAGCGGTGGGGGAGGCCGGCGGGGACGAAGAGCACGTCGCCGGGCGAGACGGGGTGGCGCTCGTCGCCGCTCAGGAACTCGCCGCTGCCGCCGAGGACGACGTAGAGTTCGTCGCGCGTGTGCGGCTGCTGCGTGTCGCGGCCGCGGGGCGCGAAAATCTCGACGACGAGGCTGCCGTGCTCCAGCACCTTCGCGAAGCGCTCGCCGCCGGGGCCGGGCAGCCGCGCCAGCGCCTCGGCCAGAGTCACACGGCCGCCCCGGCCGCGCGCCGCGTCTTGAGAACTCATGCGCGTGACCTCCCTTTCTTCTTCAAAGTCAGAACAGATCGAAGAACCACCCGTAGAGAGCGCGCCCCGCGGCGGGCCACGCCGCGAAGACGAGGAAGCTGACCAGCGCGAGCGGCAGGTTGATGAACTTGTAAAGGTGCCCCTGGTAGAACGAGGAGACCACCATGTAGCCGACGAAGCTCGACAGGAACCCGACGAAGTAGAGGGCGAGCGCCGCCCAGGAGGGCGTGCCGGCGGCGAAGCCGCCGACGGTGAGCGCCGCGAAAGCCGACCAGCCCGGCACCACCAGGACGCCGGACGCGACGCCCGGGGCCACGTACAGGTTGAAATTATCGTTCACGTCCAGGCCGAGAAACGCCTGAGTCACGCCCACCGAAATGGCAGTGAAGGAGGTGACGCACCAGAGGACGGCGTAGCCTCTGCCCAGGCGGGCGGCCAGCGCCGGCCCGTCCAGAGACCAGAGCAGCAGCGCGACCAACCCGAGGAAGAGTAGGTTCAGGGCGAGTCCGACGGCGAACTCCCACGCTTCCGTGGGGGCGCGAGCTATCGAGTGGCCCAGGGTTCGCATCGGGAGGACTCTCCTTGATTCCCACGTCCGCCGCTGCTTCTTCGAGCGGCGGCGGCCCGACCCTTCGGCAGCCGGGCGTCAGGCGCGGCCGGCTTCCCTCGTCAACCCACGACCCCGCGGCAGTTCACCGCGCCGCAGGAGCACGCGAACTTCGACCCCGACCCGTCCGCCGAATAATCGCTCGTCACTTCCTCGCCCGGGGCGATGTGCCGCACCGCCACGTCGCAAAAATCCCGCACCACGCTGTTGTTGTCGCAACTGTGGTTGACGTAGCGCTCGGGCGGCTGCACGAGGATGGTCGTCTTCCCGTCGAAGGGGTGCGTGTACCGCCGCTCCCCCTCCGGCAGCGAGGCCAACTCTTCGACGGTCAGCCGCCGGGAAACGTCCCAGCGCAACACGACCTCGCCCGCCTCGAACGCCCGCAGCGCGTAGACGCCCAGCCCGTGGATGGGCGACCCCCTCACCTCGACATCCCGCCCCGCGCGAATATCCGGGTTCGCCGTCATAGCTCGCAAGCAGGATAGCGCAGGAATCAAGCCCCGCGAAAGACATTCGGGCGCGGCCGCGGCGGAGAATGGCGAGAGGAAAGACGCCGGGCGGCGCGGCCCGGACGCCCTGCGGCGTGGCGGTTAATCGTCATCGTCGTTAATGTAAGAATCTAAAATCCACCCCCAGTGTGTCACCCCCGCGACCTCGCTTAATCTCCCCTCCCGCGAATCTTCGACGTACCAGCGGCCGCCGACGTACCGGCCGACCTCGATCCTGTTCTTCCGATCATCATGGATGAGGACTTGTTCGTCCTCCGGGGGCAGCCGGTCAGTTACTTTTATCCAGGCCATCCTCACCAACCTCCGGCGCCGGGCGTGGGGCAGACAACACGGGCGAGAACTATCAACACTTTTCGGGAAGACATCAGCCGTCGGTAAATAATGGAATCGTCTCACCGCCGCCGGCCGCGATTTCAGCGGGCGGGCGCGTCCACCTCGGCCGTCTTGACGCCGGCGGGGCTGGTCCAGGCGAAGGTGATTTTGTTGCCGGAGCGGGCCATCTGGGGGAAGCCGCTGGAGCGGGCCGCGCCGGAAGGGGCGACCGTAAAGGAGGGGGCGCGGCGGCCGTCGGGGCGGACGCGGCGGGCGCGCACCTCGGCCCCGTCTTTCGTCCTCTCGATCCAGCAGACGAGGGCGCTGCCGTCGGCGAGCAGGAGCACGTCGGCGCGCCCGACGGGGTCGCCGTCGCCGACCTCGACGGGCGCTCTGAAACTC
>JALZHT010000510.1 GCA_030860645.1 Acidobacteriota bacterium | reverse complement strand
CGTCTGATCTTCGCGCGCGGGAGCCGGAACGGGCTCCAGGACGAGCCTCCCCGCTCGCTCAGCCTTCGCCTGGCACGCGAGGCGCTCCCCGGCTGCGAGCCGCTCGGGGCTCAGCATCTTTCGCTCGGCGTCCGTCAGCGACGAGAGCAGCGTCGCCCCCTCTTTGACTGTGACGGCGCAGGTGTCGCACTCGCCGCGCCCGCCGCACTCGGTCGGCACGGGCACGCCCAATCGCCGGGCCGCGTCCAGAAGGTACGTGCCCTCGGCCACGATGCCGCCGCGGGTCTCGCCCTCAATCTTCCACTCGACGTTAACGCTCATCAGGTTTCCTTCGGGACTCAGTGTGTGTTCGGCGCGCTGGCGAAGCGGACGCGGGGCTCGGCCGCCGACTCGTCCGCGGGCTTGACGTCGCGGTCGCGGTGGCACTCGGAGCAGACGCCGAAGATGCGCAGGGAGTGCTGCGTGGGCCTGAACTTGTGCCGGGCGACGATGGCGTCCTGGATGGCTTCGAGTTCCGCCGAGTAGAACTCGATGGTCTTGCCGCACTCGGTGCAGATCATGTGGTCGTGGTGCGGGTGCTTGTAGTTGTGCTCGTAGCGCGTGCGGCCGTCGCCGAAGCGCACCTCGCGGGCGAGGCCGGCCTCGGTCAGGAGCTTGAGCGTGCGGTAGACGGTCGTGTGGCCGACGCTCGGGTCCTCGTCCTTGACGAGTTGGTAGAGGTCTTCGCTCGACAGGTGCTTCTCGGTGCGGAGGAAGACGTCGAGGATGAGGTCGCGCTGCGCCGTGCGCTTGAGGCCCGCCCGCTGGATGTGCTGGTGGAACAGTTCCTTCTCTTCCGTCATACGGCCGCGTCCCTCAGGCCCGTTGTTCACGAGGCTTCGCCAGTGCGGGCATTCTAACACACGCGCGCGGCCGGCGGTGAGGGCCACGGCGGCGGCGAATTTGGCGCGGCTCCGGGCGGCGTGCTATCTTCGCAGCCACCAGGCCGGGGTGGCGAAACCGGTAGACGCAACGGACTTAGATGTTTGAGCACACGGGGCGAAATCCCCGGCGTGAATGGGGTCGAACTCGGTGGAACCTTAACGGGTCAGGCCGATGGCAATACCGAGCTAAGCTCGGAGAAGTTTTTCCGAGAAAGTGTAGAGACTAGGCGGCCCCCGCCTGACTGCCGCGCCGCGGGCGCGGTAAAAGGCGAAGGTATAGTCCAGACCACGAACCGTTTTGATGGCGGGCGGCGAAAGCCGTAGTGGTAAGAAAATCCGTTGGCCGTAAGGCCGTGCGGGTTCGAGTCCCGCCCCCGGCACCAACCTTCCGCGCGCGTGTTAGCCGAGGCTGGCTGGTCACCCAGTCCGACTGTCCGCCACCGGTATAGCCTAACGGGGATCAGCCTCGGGCGCGCGAATTTCTTCCTGAATCTCTTCGAGCAATAACTTGGTCAGGTCACGGGTTCGCTTGGACATTTGGGACAGAGTCTGCCGGGCCTCGTCCTTGCGCTTGTAAACGTCCTGGCCCTCACTCGTATCCCCCGCCTCTATTTTCGCCCAGCCTTTAGCCTTCAGCGCGTCACGAATGAAGACCGTGTCGTTACTCACGAGCGACCAATCGTTGTCTATCTCTTCGAAAACGATTATGGCCTCGGGGTTCTTGAAGTCGGTTTCGATGTTCAGCCTGAGCACCTCGGTATTCAGGCGCCAAGCCCGGCTGGCCTGAGACCATTTCGTTGCCCGCTCCGGGGCTTTCTCATCGGGTGCTCTGTCATACCACCCGAATTCAGCTAAGTGCAGAATGTCCTCCACCGCGATGTACGCCTCGGCAACCGCCCTCGTTAGTTTGTCGATGACCGCGTATTTTTGCTCGATAGCCTTCTGCCGCGACAGGTGGAGTTGCTGGTTCTCCCACTCCCGGCTCTTCCAGAGTGAGGTGAGCCAGGAGCCGACGATGCCAGTCAAGATGAAGCCGATGACGAGTAAGAAGAAGGGGTGCTGAAAGAAATCCTTTCTACCCTGTGAGAGCTCTGCACGCAGGGTCTCGGCAATCTCCTGCTTGAGCGATTCCCGCTCCGCCCCGTCGAGCGCAGGTCTACCGGGGGCCATGCTGTCCTCGGGCACTAATTCCGTCATCGCTGTTTCTCATCCGGCTTATCTGTGCCCGCCGGGGCCGTCACCGCCTTAGAGTCTTTGCCCCCCGAAAACAGCTTAAGGAGTCCCTGCGGGATGGCGAACGCGCGCGTCGTGCCCGGCTCTACCCGGAGCTTATCCAACTGCGCATCCACGTTATCGTCCGTGGTGACGAGGGAATACACGCCGCCCTCGGCGACGGCTTGGAGGTTGATCTCCCCACTCTCATTCGTGAAGGTCGTCACGGGTTTAGCCCGCGGGCAACACTTCCGACAATTAAACCGGCAGTACAGCGTACTGCGGCAGTCGCAGTTAGCCTGCACGAGGAGAAACTTCACCTCCCGGGACCGGACGGGCGCTCCCGAGGCGTCTGTCACTTGCCCCCTGACGACCAGCCTTCCCGTCGCGCTCTCCGGGGCGGCGGCGCTTGGCTGACTCTGTCCGTACGCGACAGAGGTGGTGGAGAGGGTCATCAGAGCCAGAAGTGTCCCCCTGAGGAGGGGCGCAATCCATTGCTGGCAGTTCATCGTCGCTTCTCCTTTTCGGCCGGCCGAGTGTCTCGGCCGGTGTCGGTCTACGGCTTCTTCTTCAGTTCGGCGGCCCTCAATTCCAGGCGGACACTCTCCCTCCTCACGGCTGCCTCATCGTCATACCCGGAAATCAATTCGTCCGCGAGCGCCCGCCATTGAACTAAGCTCTCCCGCTGCTCCGTCAAGTCCTGCGCACACTGTTTTGCGCTCTGCGCCGCGGCCTCGCCCACTTTGCTCCCCGTCGAGTCAGCGGCCAGGCTCTCCCTGAGAGTCAGCGCCCTTTGCAGCAGTTTGGAATGTTTATCCGCGAGGGTTGTGAACTCGCTCTTGAGGTCTTCGTATTTCTTCCTGCTGTCAACCCCCCCCGCATTCCGGATGAGGAATATCGTCAGGCCGATGCACAGAAGCAGCAACCCGACGAACAAAAACATCCAGATGTGTTTTTCTTCCATAGAATCCTCCGCGTGGCTGAGGTGAAGAATACGCGCTGACGTGTATCGAATAACGCTTCATCCGTGACCGCCGCGTGAGACCCGGGATGCGATAATTTTATATTCCTTATGGGAGGAATTGGCAACACGCGCGGTGGGCGCGGGTGCGGGGTGAAGATTCCGGGCGCTAGCAGTCCTGGTAGTAGCAACTGCCGGCCGCTCACCATGGACTTTACGGGATAGTCTGCGCCGTCGTATCTGGCCGCGACACGACGCCGTCGAGCAGGAGGGTGACGACGCGCTCCGCCTCGGCCCGTACGTCCTCGCGCCGGCCCAGCTCGCGGGCGCTGAGGCTGTAGGGGAGGAGCGCGTTGGTGGCCGTCAGGAGCGCGTGCGCGGTGGCGGCGGCGTCCGCGAACTC
>JALZHT010000509.1 GCA_030860645.1 Acidobacteriota bacterium | reverse complement strand
GGCCAAGCCCTTCGCCCCCGACGCCTGGGTGACGCGCCGCGCGCGCGACATCCTCTGCTTCATCGCCTCGCGCCGCCACCGCCGCGCCTCGAAAGACACCATCATCGACACCTTCTGGGGCGAGTCGGACTTCGCGGCCGTCGAGAAGAACTTCCACCCGACCATCTCGCACATCCGCAAGGCGCTGAACAGCAAGCAGCCGCTCAAGCAGAACTTCCTGCTCTACCGCGACGGCGACTACCAGCTCAACCCCGAGTTCTCCTACCGCATCGACACCGAGGAGTTCGACCGCCTCGTCTCCGAGGGCGACGCCGCGCGCCGCGCCCGCGAGCCGGAGGCTTTCGTGCGGGCCTACGAGGGGGCGGCCGCGCTCTACCGCGGCGAGTTCATGTCGGGCTGCTACGACGAGTGGGCCGAGGAGCAGCGCACCTACTACCGCGAGATGTACCTGCGCCTGCTGGAAATCCTCGCCGCCGCCGCGCAGAAGTCCGAGGAGTGGGCGCGCTCGCTCCGGCTGGCGCAGCAGATCCTGCGCGAAGACCCGTTCCGCGAGGACGTGCACTGCCGCGTCATGCGCGCGCACGCCGCGCTGGGCAACCGCGTCGCCGTCCGCGAGCAGTACGAGACCCTGCGCAAGCTGCTGCGCAAGGAGCTGGGCGTCGAGCCGGCGGCCGAGACGCAGCGGGTCTACAAGGAGTTGGTCAGATAGGGTTTTGGTTGTTGGGTTTTAAATGCCGCGTACTTGATGCCGGGTCCAAGCATCTAATCTTCCCGGCACCCGGCACCCGAACCTCAAAACCCTTGTCAGCAAAGAACCTATAAGGAATTTAGAACACAACTGTAACAAATCCAGGTGCCAAGTAATGTATCTACTTAAGGTTAAATTCAGGTATCCCGTCCTCGCAGCAACCTGTTCCCGGCGCAGGCCCCGCCTAAAGTCTGGAACTTCAACCCTAAAGCCCAAAGCCCCTAAAACAATGAGCAGTAAAACCCCGTTCAGTCTCCGGCGTTCGGTCGCCCTCGCCCTCGCCGTCCTGCTCGCGGCCCTGCCCGCGCACGCCGGCATCACCATCCACGGCACGCAGGGCGTGACGATGTCCGGCATCGACGGCATCTACTACGACCAGACGGCGGGCGTCACGATGAGCGGCATTGACGGCTTCCTCGGCCTCTCCGTCAACGGCATCTTCCCGACCCAGTCCGACGGCGTCACGATGAGCGGCATCGACGGCGTGACGATGTCCGGCATCGATGGCGTCGCTTACACCGGCGCGAACTCCTACGTCGCCGGGCACACCGACAGCGCCGCCGTCACGCGCGCCGACGGCGTCACGATGAGCGGGATTGACGGCGTGACGATGTCCGGCATCGACGGCACCACCTGGGAAGTCAACTCGGTCACGGTGAGGGATCCGAACGGCGTGACGATGTCGGGCATCGACGGCGTCACGATGAGCGGGATTGACGGGCTGCGGCAGACGGCCGCCGACGGCGTGACGATGTCGGGCATCGACGGCGTCACCATGAGTGGCATCGACACGGTGCGTATTGATCGCTCGGGCCAGGTCATCGCGACGATGCCCGACGGCACGATCTTCAACGCGCCGACCAACGGCGTCACCATGAGCGGCATTGACACCCTGACGATGACCGGGCTGAGCGGCGTCGTGATGGACGGCATCGAGGGCCTCCAGTTGACGGGCTTCGACGGCCTGCCCGTCGCCGAACTCGACTCTCAGACCGGCGGCCACGTCGGCAAGACCGGCCTGATGAGTTTCGACCCCGAGCTGGCGCTGCTGCTCGACCGCCTGACCGACGACAGCAACGTCAACGCCGTCGTCATCTACCACCGCGCGGTGACGGACTCGGACATCGCCGACCTCCAGCGCCTCGGCGTGCGCGGCGGCACTCGCTACCGCGCCCTGCCGATGGTCGCGCTCACGGCGTCGAAGAGGCAGATCGACAAGATCGCCGACCTGCCCGCCGTGATGAACGTCTACGGCAACCGCACGCTCCATTGGGAGGGCGACCTGAGCCGCAGCCAGACGGGGCTGCTGCGCGCGCGCGGCGACGCCGACCTCCTGCGCTACAAGGGCGGCCTCGCGCTCGAAGGCCAGGGCGTCAACGTGGCCGTCCTCGACACGGGCCTCGACGCCAACCACGCCGACCTCGCCGGCCGCGTCCTCAAGAACGTCAAGCTGGCCGACCTCCAGGGGGCCAACCTGCTCACCTTCGCGCCGCCCGAGAACGTCGAGGCGCTCTCCTCGACCGACCAGGCCGGCGGCCACGGCACCTTCGTCGGCGGCATCATCGCCGGCACCGGCGCGCGTTCGAGCGGGCGGTACAGGGGCTACGCGCCGAAGGCCCGGCTCGTCGGCCTCTCGGCGGGCGACGCCACGCTCCTCAACGTCATCGCCGGCTTCGACTACCTGCTCGCGCACCCTGAACTCGGCGTCCGCGTCGTCAACTGTAGCTTCTCGGCCAACACCGTCTACGACGAGTTCGACCCCGTCAACGTGGCGACCAAGATGCTGACGCAGCGCGGGGTCAACGTCGTCTTCTCGGCGGGCAACTCGGGGCCGGGCCTCCACACCCTGAACCCTTACGCCGCCGCGCCGTGGGTCATCGCGGTCGGCGCGACGGACGAGCGCGGCCGCCCCGCCGAGTTCTCCTCGCGCGGCGACTTCGGCAGCCGCAACTACCGCCCGACGCTCACCGCGCCCGGCACCAACGTCGTCTCCCTGCGCGCCGCGGGCACGAACCTGACGGGCACGACCGGCCTCGCCGGCGCGGACGCCGAGGACCTGACCGAGTCCGAGCTGCCCTACTACACGACCGCCTCGGGCACGAGCTTCAGCGCGCCGCAGGTGGCGGGCACCGTCGCCCTGATGCTCGAAGCGAACCCGGCCCTGACGCCGGCCGAGGTGCGCGACATCCTCCAGCGCACCTCCACGCCGATGCCGCCCTTCTACCAGCACGAGGTCGGGGCCGGGATGCTCAACACGCACGCCTCCGTGCTCGAAGCGGCCTTCCCCGGCCGGCAGATCGGCCTCTTCCGCGCCGTCATGAACCGCGGGCAGGTGCGCTTCGTCATGGAGCCGAATCAGTATTTCACCGCGACGGTGACGCCGGGCGGCAACCACGAGGTCAGCCTCCGCGTCCCGGCCAACGCCGTCTTCGCCTCGACGCAGATCGCGTGGGGGCCGCTGCTCACGGCCAACGACCTCGGGCTTATCACGCTCGACCCGACGGGCCGCAAGGCCGGCTCGTCGAACTACCTGAATCTGCCCGGGCTGACGGGGCGGCGCGAGCGGACGCTCGTCGGCCTGCCCGAGGCCGGGACGTGGCGCGCTCGCATCTCGCACACGCTGGGCGCGGGCGCGACGCCGCAGGAGTTCAAGGGCGTCTTCCAGACGGCCCGCGTCGAGTACGCGCCGCTCGCCGACGTGGCCGGCCTCCAGCCCGAGGCGCGCGAACTCATCCGCGACGCCGTCCGCACGC
>JALZHT010000508.1 GCA_030860645.1 Acidobacteriota bacterium | reverse complement strand
CTTAATCCTCCCCGCGGCTCTGCACCTTCTTCACGAACTCCCTCTTGAAAGTGCGCGTCTCGCCGTCGGGGAACTTGACCGTGACCTTGTCGTCTTCGACGGAGGCTACGCGCCCGCGGCCGAGCTTGGGGAGGCGCACCGCGTCGCCCTCGGTCAGTTCCGGCGGCTTCTTCTTCGCCGCGCCGTTGTTCTTCGGCGCGGGCGGCTTCTCTTCCGCCTTCAGCCCGAGTCGCTCGGCGAGCGGCTGGCGGCAGTTGTCGCAGTGGCCGCAGGAGTCGCGCCCGAAAGGCTCGTCGAAATACTCGTGCAGGAGCCGCCAGCGGCAGCCGGCGCTCTGGCCGTAGAGCATCACGCGCTCCAGCTTCTCGCGATCCTTGTCGCCGCGCTCGCCGCTCTGGCGCGCGGCCGCCTCCAACTGCGGGCGCGTCACCCGCGGCTTGAGGAGCTTGAAGCGCGCGCCCCTCGCCTCGCGCACGACGCCGGCGTCCTTGAGCAGCGAGAGCGCGACGCGCACCTTCGAGCGGGCCACGTCCGCCGCGGCCTCCTGCACGTCGGCGAGCGCGGCCGGCCCGGCCTCGGCCCCGAGCGCGCGCAGCGCGTCGCACACCGAGGCGAGGTCTTCCGCCTTCGGGTAGCGGCCGCCCATGAAGAAGAGCTGCGTGCGGCGGTCGTCGAGTTGGTAGAAGAGCGTGCAGCGCGCCTCGCGGCCGTCCCGGCCGGCGCGGCCCGACTCCTGGTAGTAGGCTTCGAGCGAGCCGGGCATCTGGTAGTGGACGACGAAGCGGATGTCGGGCTTATCTATCCCCATGCCGAAGGCGTTCGTCGCGATCATCGCCTTCAGGCCCCCGGCCATGAAGAGTTCCTGGTGCTCCTTGCGCTCGGCCGACGGGAGCTTGCCGTGGTAGACGCGCACGTCGAGGTCGGAGCCGCGGAAGAAGTCCGACAGCGCCTCGACCGTCTTGACCGTCGCGCAGTAGACGACGCCCGCGCCCTCGGTCTCGCGCAGGATGCGCGCGAGGTGCTGGCGCTTCTCCGTCTCGTTCGTGACGCGCAGCACCTCGTAGAAGAGGTTCGGGCGGTAAATCCCGGTGTTGAAGACGCGCAGGTCGCGGAGGCCCAGTTGCTTGCTGATGTCGGCGACGACTTCGGGCGTGGCCGTCGCCGTCAGGGCGAGGACGGGCGGGCGGCCCAGGTCGCGGACGGCCGCGCCGAGCGCGAGGTAGGAGGGGCGGAAGTCGTGGCCCCACTCGGAGACGCAGTGCGCCTCGTCTATGACGACGAGACCGACGCGGGCGCGGTCAATGGTTTCGAGGAAGGCGGGGTCGGCGAGGCGCTCGGGCGTGGTGAAGAGGAGGTCGCTCTCGGCGCTCGTGAACTGCTCGATGTTCTCGCGCCGCTCGGTCTCGGTGAGCGCGCTGTTGACCTGCGCGGCTTCGACGCCCGCGTCCGAGAGCTTGTCCACCTGATCCTTCATCAGCGAGATGAGCGGCGAGACGATGACGGTCGTGCCCGGCAGGTGGAGCGCGGGGAGTTGGTAGCAGAGCGACTTGCCCGCGCCGGTCGGCATGATGGCGAGCGTGTCGCGGCCCGACAGCACGGAGCGGATCACCTCCTCCTGACCGGGCCGCAAACTCCGGAACCCGAACACCTCGCGCATCGTGCGCCGCAGCTTCGGCAACTCTTTAGTGACACCCATAGGATTCAAGCAGGCGGAAGGCGGAAAGCAGCAGGCCGCAGGAAAGCTTTCTTCAAGAAGTCCCGTGCATTATCGGCGGCGCCCTCGGCGCGAAGCCTGCCGCCTTCTGCTTTTTTTATGTCCGCGCGGGTACAGACGGCGCGGCCGGCGGGTCGTATCGTGCAAAGAGTGTTCCGGGCGGTGCGGCATTTGCTTTGGGCGTGCGCGTTCGCCGGCCCGGCTCCCCCTTCCCCCGGCGCTTCCCCCGTGGTTTAAGAGATTGAGAAGAACAAGGGACAGGGTGTGATGAGGGACGAGAATTTACCGAGAGGCGGCGCCTTTAAAGTGGTCTGCACGTGGTGCGGCGCGCTGATCCGCCACAACCACGTCAAGGACTCGCGCGGGATGTGCCTGGAGTGCTACGCGCGGCTGCTGAACGAACATTTCCGCCCGCTCAGGGCCGCCGGCCCGACCCGCCCGAGCGAGCGATGAGGTCGAAATTTTAGATTTGTGATTTTTGATTTGAAGCCGCCCGTCGTGAGCCATCAGTTTTTTGCCTTGACTGACGGCTTCAAATCGCAAATCAAAAATCACAAATCTAAAATTCTTCCGGCACCTCCCTTGCTCTACCTTTCTGTGTCCGAGCACATTTGAACGGCGGGGCCTGCAAGACGGGGGGCGGCGCGTGGCGCTCGTACGGATGTACGGCGCGGGGTGTCCGCTTCCTGAACAGACGGAGGGTTGCTGTAATGTCGAACAGAGACAAGGTCGGCGAAGGTCACGGCGGCGGCAAAGAGGGCGGCAAAGGCGGCGGGGGCGGACAGGCCGGCGGCGGGCGCGAGTCGAGCAGCGGCGGCGCGAGTAAAGGCGGCGGCCAGCCCGGCGGCGGACAGGGAGGCGGGCAGGGCGGCAGCGGCGACAAAGGTTAGAGAGCGTTTCGGGGCGGAGAGGGATTTTAGATTTTTGATTTTTGATTGGAGGGCAGCATGGCGCTGGTCTCTCAATCGCCAATCAAAAATCAAAAATCTAAAATTCCTTGTTCGCCGGGGTGAGCGCCATGAAAGAGGAAGGGTACGTCAAGGCGAAGCGGGCCGCGGGGCAGGCGGAGGCGGGCGGCTGGAAGCCGGGCGTCGGGCAGTTGCTCGCGCTCGTGCTCGGCGCGCTCCTCGTCATCGCGGCCATCATCCTCGGCGTGACGACGGGGATGGGTCTGATCCTGGCCGTCCCGCTCGCCATCGTCGCGCTCGTCGTGGCGCTCTTCGTCTTCCGCGGCGGCCGGACGCGACGGGCCGCGGCCGCGTGCCCGCACTGCGGCGCGCAGGTCACAGTCCCCTCGCACATCTCCGAGTTCGACTGCCCGTCGTGCGGCGGCCGCATGGAGACGCGCGACAGCGGACTCTGGCGCGCGCGGTAGCGGCGAAGCTATTCACCAGACGGAGGAGGTTCAACAGAGATGAGTGCTGACAGCGGGGGCAAGAAGCAGGGCGAGACCGGGCACGTCGGCGGGACGCGCCAGAAGGGCGGCGAGGGCGCGCGCGGCGAGTCGGGCGCGAAGAGCCAGGGCAGCGGCGCGACCAACAAGGGCGAAGGCGACGGCAAGAAGAGCGGCAAGCCCGGCGGCGAGCGCCACCACTGAGGCGCGAAGGGAGGACTTAGGATGGCCGACGAAGAGAGGAACGATCAAGGCATCGGCGAGGGCAACCTCCGCCGCGAGCCGGGCGCGCCGCCCTACGCCGACCGCGCCTACGCGGGCGAGAGCGAGCCGGGCGGCGAGACCGGCACGAGCCTGGAGGGCACGGCCGGCGGCACCAACGTCTCGTCACAGGGCGGCGC
>JALZHT010000507.1 GCA_030860645.1 Acidobacteriota bacterium | reverse complement strand
GCTCAACGCCCCCCTCGCGGCCGGGCTTCCGCCTGTTCGCCTGACTGGCTTACGCCCGCGCCCCGGCCGGCCGGGCCGCGTCCGCGCGCGCCCGCTCCACCCTCTGCCACAGGTTCGGCGCGACGGCGTGACAGCCCCATCGGAAGACCTCGCCGGACTCGGCGGGCGGCGTGAAGAGGCGGACGGCGAGCAGGCCCCCGTAGCCGCCGACCTGCCGCGGGTTGAGCCACCAGCCGGCGCTCGCGTCCCACAGCTTGACCTCGCGGTCGCGCACGACCACGGCGCAGCCCTCGTGGTAGATCAGTTCGTCCTCGATCCAGTTGACCGTGCACTGCCGGTCGCCCCATTTCTGTTGCCAGTGGCAGGTGGCCTCGGCCGTGAACTGCTGGATGAACTGCGCCGGGTAGCTGCGCACGCCGCGCGCGGCGAAGACCTCCTGGGCGAGCGCGGCCAGCGCGCCGCAGTCGAGCGTCTTCTCGCCGACCGCCTCGCACCAGTGGATCGGCCAGCGCGAAGGCCCCCACGTGTACTTGTGGCGGAGCCAGCGCGGGCCGGTCAGGGCGGGCGCGCCGTTCTGCTGCGAGCGATCCATCGCCAGCACCCACTCGCGCGCGATGCGGCAGCAAAGCTCGCCGTGGTGCGAAAGGTTCGACGCGGGGAAGCACTGCCAGCGCTCGATGGCCGCCCCCACGTCCACGAAGTCCGTCTCGTTGATTTCGAATATCATCAGTTCACCCCCGGCCGAAGACGTAAGACATGCTCTTGTCGTAACCGCCCGTGTCGCAGAAGACGAGCACGTCGCCGGGGCGCGCGCCCGCGGGCAGCTCGACGTTGCGCGCCACGATGTCGTGCTCCATGCAGAGGCGGCCGAGCAGCCGCGTCTTGCCGCGGCGCAGCGGCCGCCACTCGCCGGTGCGCGAGTCGCGGTGGAGAATCCGGTGCGGCTGGAAGAAGTGCATCGGCAGCTCGGCGATGGAGCCGTCCACGACGGCCTCCTCGACCTCCTCCTTCGTCTCGTCGAATTCGAGCAGCCGCATCGCCAGCCCCATCGAGGGCTGCGCGACGGCCTTGCCCGGCTCGGAGACCACCTGGCGGACGCGCGGCAAGAGCTGCCGGGCGCGCGCGACGGCCCCGGCGAACTGGTCGGCCGAGTCGGCGTGCCAGTCGTCGGGGAACCAGCCGCCGCCCACGTCGAGCAGCTCGATCTCGCGCCCCGTCAGCGCCTCGACCGACTGGCACCACCGCAGCATCGCCTCGTAGAGACTCCACCAGTGGCGCACCCCGACGTTGCTGCTCGCCATGTGGAAGTGGACGCCGAAGGCGCACCCGCGCGGCAGCGTCTCGACGGCCTCGACCAGCGCCTTGAGCGCGTCGGGCGTGTCCACGGGGATGCCGAAGCGCGACCAGACGCTCGGGGTGCGCAGACGGATGCCGACGACCTCGGACTGGAGCCTGCCGTCCTCCAGCGCGGCGACGACGCGGCGGAGGTCGGCCAGCGAGTCGGAGAAGACGGCGTGCAGGCGCGAGGCGGGCAGCAGCCCTTCGGGCCACCACTTGCCGGGGCCGTTGAGGATCACCTGCTCCGGCTTGAAGCCGCACCTGAGCGCCTTCTGCACTTCGAGCAGGCTGATGGCCTCGGCCAGGAAGCCGTGCGCGCGCGCGAGCGTGACGAGCCGCTCGTCCGGGTTGGTCTTGATGCTGTACCCGTTCGTCACCTGCGTCGCCGGGGTGGTGAGGCCCCTCACGAGGTCGGCCGCGCGCTCGAAGATGGACGCGGCCGTGGTCTCAAGGAAGAGCCACGCGGGCGTCTCCATCTCGGAGAAGTCGAACGCCTTCACGTCGGCGACGTACGAGGCCGGCACCGTCGGCTCGCCGGTGATTGCGCCGGCGACGTGGCCGTTACCGCCGTGCGCGTTGCCGCGGCGTCCGTTCCCGTTCCCGCCGGGGCCGCGGCCGTTGCCGCTGCCGCCGTCGCCGATGACGTTCAGCTTGTGCAGCCGCCCGGCCAGCGCGAGCGTGCCCGAGGGGTGCTTCAGGGAGTGGCCGATGCCGCCGGGGAAAGGCTCGGGCAGGGGCGGCAGGGGGAATTGCGGGCGGACGGGGACTTCGAGCACGACGCGCGTGAACTCCTCGCCGTAAGAAGGGGCGGGCTGCGCCGCGACGCCGGTCGCGGCCTCGACCAGGCGGGCCGGCAGGTTGTGGCCGGCGATGGTCGAGCCGTGAATCCAGGCGGGGAAGCGCGGGTTGCATTCGAGCAGCCAGAGCTGCCCGTCGGCGTCGCGCACCATCTCCAACTCGGCCCCGCCCGTCCAATTCAACTCGCGGACGACCCGGCCGAGCGGCGCGGCGAACTCTTCCGGCACCTCGGTCACGTCGCCGGCCCACGTCTTGCCCTCCTCGGTCAGCTCGCGCTTGCGCATGAAGACGCAGTCGAGCAGCTCGCCGCGGTAGGCGCAGAAGCAGACCGACTCCTCGTAGCCGGTGACGTGCGACTGGAGGAACAGGCGCTCGGTCGACCACGCGCGCGTGAGGGCGGCGCGGACGGTCTCGAACGACTCCCACGTCGGGGTGCGCACCGCCTCGTAGTAAGGCCCCTTGAGCCAGACCTTCCAGTCGTGCTGGCGGCAGAAGGCGTGCAACTCCCAGTCGGAGTGTTCGGTGGAGATGAAGGTCGGCACGCGGACGGGCAGCCCCTTGTGCGCCTCGACGGCCGGCTTGCCGATCTTGCGGAGAGCGCGGGGCGGCGGCGTCAGGAGGTTCGGGTGGCCCTCGGGGAAGACCGAGGCGAGCCACATGATTTCCAGGTCGACCCCGGAAATCCAGAGCGCGCCCGCGTCGAGGAGGTCTTTGATGCGGCGCGCGTACTCCTCAAGGTTCAACTCCTCCCAGGGCCTTTGCAGCCACAACTCGTCGAGGTCGGGCCAGTGGATGCCCGAACTGCGGTTTGAATATTCGACGCCCACCAGCGCGGCCTCGGGGAACGCGGCGCGCAGTGAGCGCGCGACCCCGACGCCGGGCTGCGGGTTACTCCCCGAGTAAAGCCCGCTGATGTAAATTTTCATGTTCGCCTTTTCCGCAGAGAGAGAGTGAGGGACGGTGCGGCCCCGCCCTCGCTCGTCAACACTTCCCGATGCCATTGCCGGGCGCGGCGCGGGAGTCAACGCGGCCCCCTGGCGCGTGAGTCCTGATGACCGAGTCCCGCCCCGGGGACGTGTCCCCGTCCCGAAACTTTAAACTCGCAAGCCGAAATCTTCCGCCGCGGCCAGTGCACCTGAGTAGCGTGGGTGCCGAGGTACAGTGAGCGCGTCGCCGCGGACAGACAGCCACGAGGTCTGTGGAAGGCGGAGACGCTCATGGCAGGTTTGACCGGCAATTCTAAATTTAGAATTACAAAAAAAATAACAGCGAGGCCGCCCCGCCGTCTGTACGCTTATGGACACAGCGGCGTGGCCCGGAAGCAGTAACCTAAAGCAGCTTCTAAATCACTTGACCGAACGTTGAGAGGAGGGCTGTG
>JALZHT010000506.1 GCA_030860645.1 Acidobacteriota bacterium | reverse complement strand
GCTCTTAACCGATCTATTTTGCAGCCCCATCATCCGGCAATCATACGAGAACCGGATGATGGGGCTCACTCCTGGCAACGTCTTACTGTGAATCGCAGCCGAAGGCTTCGACTTCGGTGATGCGGCTCCAGCTTTCGCGTGACTTGTTGACCACCACCCTGATCTTCGAGGTCGTCACAGGGGCGAAGGCGAACACTCGCATCGCCTTGTCATTGCCTGTCACGTTGCCTCCCGTGACCGTCTCCCAACTGTCGCCGTCCCAGTACTGCACGTCGAAGTCGGCGATGCCGTAGTCGGTGGCCGGCGTCGTCGGCGTCGGCTCGACCGGGTTGCGGAAGTCGTTCTGCACGGTGTAGACCCTGATCTGATCCACCTTCCGGCTCCCGGCGAAGTTGATTTCGAACGTGTCGGGCCACACGCCGTAGGTCGCGTCGTTCCAGCCGCCGCCCGCGTCCCAGTTCAGCCCGGCGCGGTCGCCGTTAATCACTCCGTCCGGCGAGTAGTTGCGATCCGGGTAGGTCGAGGAGGCCGTGGCGGTCGCCCCGTTGGCCGCGAGCGCGACGTTGAGGCTGCACGCGGCGTCGCGCTCCACCTCGACCAAAAACTGCGCGGTGTTGGCGCTGACCTTGCCGCGCGAGTCGGTGACGACCAGCCGGACGGGGTACTCGCCCGCCTGCGTGAAGGTGTGGCTGACGGCGGGCGAAGGCGAGACGACGTCGTCGCTGCCGTCGCCGAAATTGAAGGTGTAGCTGCTGATGGTATCTATCGCGTCGGCGTCGGAAGAGGCCGAGGCGTCGAAGTGCACGGTCAGCGGCTTGACGCCTTCTTCCACGTCGGCGGTGAGGCGCGCGAGCGGCGCCGTGTTGGGCAGGCACAGGTTCGCCGCGCGGAGCGTGTAGGCCCCGCCGCCGGTGCTGTCCGGGATGGTCTCGTTGGTGCCGCCCGTGCCGGGCAGGGCCGAGGGCACGGTGGCGCGCACGCTGCCCAGCATGCCGGTGATGGCCTGCCCCGGCGTCGGGCTGCCGATCACCGACTTCGGCAGCACCAGCGTGATCGTGCCGTCCGCGTCAACTTTGCTCGCCGGGTCGAGGTTGCCGACCGTGGTGAAGACGCGGGCCGCGTTTTGCGGCACGCCCGTCGTGCCGTAGGTGAAGGCGGGGGCCAGGCCGTCGGATGTGACCAGGGAGACGAACCAGTCCTCGGTCGCGCCGTAGACGGCGTTGGGCGGGCGCTGCGGCGCGCTGAAGCGCACGGCCCAGCGCCAGCCCGGCGGGATGGTCGAAAGGCTGGCGACCTTCATCGTGAAGGCCACCTTGCCCGGCAGGTCGTCCGGCTCCGCCATCGAGACCGAGGTGATGTCGTGGAACGGCTGGCCGTTAGAGGCGTCGCCGGCGGGGTCGAGGATGGCCGTGACGCCGGGCAGTTCGCACGCGCCGGTCGCTTCCACGCGCGGGCCGACCGCCAGCGTCACGGGGTTGCTCGCCGCGCCCTCGCCGAGGGCGTTCACCGCCGTGATCTTGTAGGTGTAATTCCCCACCGCGGGGTCGCCGCCGCGGTCGTTGAAGGTGGTGGCGTCGCCGGCCGCCCGGCCGATGAGGACTTCGTGGCCCGGGGCTGTGCCGCGGTAGATTTTGTAAGCCGTGATGTCTGAGCCGCCGTGATCGGGCGGCGACCAGTTGAGGTAAGAGGCCATGTCGTCGCGCCGCCCCGAGAGGTAGGGGCGCTGCGGCAGCGCCGGCTCCACCGCGTCGTACTGCGCGAGCAGCCCCTTGCCCCCCGACTGGCGGGCGATGCTCGCCTTCGCGCTGTAAGTGTTCGCGCCCCCCTTCTCGCACTCGTTGATGCAGCCGTCGGCGTAGGCGAAGAGCACGCGGCCGCGGTCGTCCATCGTCGCGTCGTTGAAGTCGAGCAGGTTCCGGCACGGGTTGTTGCCCCCGCCGTTCCAGATGCAGGCTTCGCGCTGGACGGGGTTCGGCGTGACCTGCACGGTCGTCCAGGTCGCGCCGCCGTCGTAGGTGTGCGCGACGTAGCCGTACCAGGTTCCTTTGAAGTCGGCGGCCTGGTGGTTCCCGCCGGTCGTGGTGCCGAGGAAGGCGACCGCCGCGCGGTTCGAGTCGCCGGCCACCGTCTGCGCGAACACGGCGTTCTTGATCCCGTGGCTCGCGCCGAGGTCAACGGGCGTGCTCCAGGTCAGCCCCCGATCCTTGCTCATCACGGCGTAGGCGTGGTTGTCGGTGGACGAGGGCGTGGGCCTGCCGGTGTAGCCGACGTAGATGGTGTTGGAGGTCGCGCCCGGCCCCGGCGGGTCGTTGCTGATGCCGACCGAAGGGTCGAGGATGCCCGACGGCGGCAGGCTGCCCGGGATGGTGCGCACCGTCCAGGTGGTGCCCGCGTCCGTGGAGACGGCCACCGCCTGTCTCCCGCCGCACTGTGCGTTGGGGAGATAGACCGTCCCGTCGGGGGCCACCTTGACGTGGCCGTGAATCAGTTGGCTGCAACTCGGCCCGCTCACCCCGACGACGCCCGTGTAGACGGGGACGGCCCGGTTGAAGGTCAGCCCGCCGTTGTCGCTGCGCGAGCAGAGGGCGACGGACGTTGCCACGAACACGTTGCCCGACTGCCCGCAGTAATAGACGGCGGAGCCTTTGTTGACGGAGTTCCCGAGCGGCACGGACGCCGGGTACGGCCCCGCGCCGACGGTCTGGTGGTCGTTGCTGCCGTCGGGCAGGTTGAGCTGCGCCGGCGTCCAGCTCGCGCCGTCGTCGTCCGTGAAGGCCATCAGGCTGTTCCCGGGGAGGAGCACCGCGCCGGCCACGGCGACGCTGTTCAACTGCGAGACGAAGGTGCGGCCCGTCCTCTGGTCGGTGAACAGGATCGGGTCGAGCGATCTGGTCTTGGTGCTGATGTAAGAAACGTCCTCCCATCTGGCGGGGCCGGCCTCCGGGGTCGAGCCTGCCGGGGCGATGTTCTCCGGGAAAGTGACCCGCAGGGTCTGCAAGCCGGAGATGTACATCGCGCGCCTCGTGACGGGGTTGAAGCCGATGGAAGGCTCGGCGGCGGTTTCGCCGACGGCCTGCGGCGGCGAGTAGTTGTGGTAACGAGGCACGCTGCCCGGCCCCGGCGTCGGCGTCGCGGTCGGTGACGGCGTCGGCGTCGGCGACCCGCCGGCGGACGGCGGGGCCGTGTCGTCGGTCGTGAAAGTCCCGGCGTAGTTGTAGGGCGCTTGCGGCGGCGCCGCCGGGTCGTCGAAAGGGCACACCTCGACCTGGTACGTCCCCGAAGGGACGCCGCCGTCCGGCGCGTAAGTCACGGCCTCGGGGCTTGTCGCCGTGTCGCTCGTGCCCAGCGGCTCGCCCCCCGACGGCCCGTACAGCTTGAGGATGATGTCGTTGCTCGGAATCTGCGCCGCAGCCGAGGCCGCTATCCTCTGCTTGCCGGCGGGGACTTGAAAACTATGTCGCGGCCCGCAGGCGCGCGGGGCCGGCGAGTCGCTGTAGACTCCCTGGAACGTCGTGGTCTCGGGGGGAGCCGGCG
>JALZHT010000505.1 GCA_030860645.1 Acidobacteriota bacterium | reverse complement strand
GGATGAAGTTCGTGAGGTGGTTGCGGACGAGCTTCTCGAACTCGGCCTTGCCCCTGTAGGGCTGCCATAGCCCCTCCCTGGGGAAGCGCTCTTTGAACTTCAGCACCTCGCCCCATTGCTCCGCCTCGGCGCTCGTCTTCGGCGTGTAACTCTTCTGGTTGAAGTAGACGAGGAGCTGCGGACGCCGGTTCTGCTTCCAAGCCTCGTAGGCCCGCATGATCTCGTGCTCGGTGCCGGAGCCGGCCCCCTTCGTCGGGGTGCCGAAGCGCTTCCAGAAGATGCCGATCAGAACGTCGCAGTCGTCCACCCGCAGGATCGGGTCGAGCAGCCCCTGCGGCCCTTCGGCGTGGAAGCCGGGGTAGGCGTCCGTCTCCCAACGGTGGAGGTCGAGGAAGAGGCCGCGCTCGGCGGCCACGTGGCGGTTGATCTCTTCGACAACGCCGGGCAGCAGGTCGCGCTCGGGCTGCACGTCGCCCGGCGACGCCACGACGACTCTTAAGTGACGCTTCTGTTCCATGCGCCGGCCTGAAAGTTTGACCCGGAGCCGAGAGGCCCGCCGGTGCGCCGGGCGGCGGTGGTTCGCTCTCCGATTCGGGGTAAGCTAAAATACGTCTCCCCCGCGGGGTGAGCGATTTTACAATGCCAGCGGTAGCTACCCTAGAGGAAAAGCTCAAGAACCTGCCCACCGCGCCCGGCGTCTACCTGCACAAGGACGAGGGCGGGAAGATCATCTACGTCGGCAAGGCGAAGAATTTGCGCAACCGCGTCCGCTCCTACTTCCAGTCGGGGCGCGGGCACGACCGCAAGACGCGCGAGCTGGTGCGCCGCATCAGCGACCTCGAATTCATCGTCACCGACACCGAGGTCGAGGCCCTCGTCCTCGAATCCAACCTCATCAAGCAGCACAGGCCGCGCTACAACGTGCTCCTGAAGGACGACAAGCAGTACCCGCACCTCAAGCTCACGGTGGCGGAGCCGTTCCCCCGCGTCATGATCACGCGCCGCCTCCAGCGCGACGGCGCGCTCTACTTCGGCCCCTACCTCCCGGCCTCGCTCGCCCGGCGCACCATTGACCTCATCAACCGCACCTTCCAACTGCGCACCTGCGACATCGAGATCGACGGCAAGCTCCCGCGCCCCTGCCTCGAATACCACATCAAGCGCTGCCTCGGCCCCTGCGTCAAAGACCTCTGCCGGCCCGAGGAGTACGCCGAGGCCGTGCGCGACGTGCGGATGTTCCTCGAAGGCAAGAACAGGGAACTCGCCGACCAGTACGAGGCGCGGATGCTGCGGGCCTCCGAGGAGATGCGCTTCGAGATGGCCGCGAAGTACCGCGACCTCCGCAAGACCGTGCTCGCCGTCTCCGAGCAGCAGAAGATGGCGACCACCCACGACCGCGACGTGGACATCTTCGGCTTCCACCGTGAGGGCGCGCGCCTCGCCCTCCAGCTCTTCACCATGCGCGAGGGCAAGATCGTCGGCCGCCGCGAGTTCTTCTGGGAAGACCTGCCCGAGGACGACTCCTTCGACCCGTCGGCGTTCCTCTCCGACGTGCTCACGCAGTACTACTCGACCGACTACGTGCCGCGCGAGGTGCACGTCCCCGCCGACTTCGAAGACCGCGAGTTGTTGGAGAAGGCCCTGACCGCAAGGAAGGGGCGGCGCGTGCGCATCCTCGACCCGCAGCGCGGGCAGAAGCGCGAGATGATCGAGCTGGTCGAGAAGAACGCGAAGATCGCCTTCGAGCAGCGCTTCCGCGTGCTGAAGCCCGACATGGAGCGCGTGCTCGAAGAGATGCAGGAGCTTCTGGAGCTGCCGCGCTTCCCGGCGCGCATCGAGTCGTTCGACGTGTCGAACATCTCGGGCGCGGAGAACGTCGCCGCGATGGTCGTCTGCGAGAACGGCAAGATGAACCGCGCCGAGTACCGCCGCTTCAAGATCAAGTCGGTCGAGGGCGCGAACGACCCGGCCTCGATGGGCGAGGCCGTGCTGCGCCGCTACCGCCGCCAGCTCGACGAGGGGAACCCCCTGCCCGACCTCGTCATGATTGACGGCGGCAAGACGCAGCTCGCCGCGGCGGCCGCCGCCCTGCGCGAACTCGACCTCGAAGCCCTGCCCGCGGTCGGGGTGGTGAAGCCGCCGCGCCGCCACAACGAAGTCTCACACCTGCTCGTCAAGGGGCGCGAGCACGAGCCGGTCTACCTCGACCCGCACTCGCCCGTCCTGCGCCTCATCCAGATGATCCGCGACGAGACGCACCGCTCGGCCGTCACCTACCACCGGAAGCGGCGCGAGCTGCGCGATTTCACCTCGGAGCTGACGGCCATCCCCGGCGTCGGCGAGAAGCGCAAGAGCCGGCTGCTCCGCAACCTCGGCTCGATCCAGCGCGTCTCGGAGGCGACGGTCGAGGAGCTTTCGCCCTTCGTCGGCCGCAAGACCGCCGAGGAGGTCGCCGAGCACTTCCGCCGCCAGCGCGCGCTCGCCGGTGGCGGCATCGTCGAGGGCGAGACGGCCGGCGCGACCGAGGCCCCCGAGAACACGGCCGCCGCCTTAAACGACGACCCGACCGTGATGACCGACGAGACCATCGGCGACGAGCACATCGAGACCCGCCTCGTTGACCCCGAGGGCGACGCCGAAGACCTCCAACCCGTCCGCTCCGTCGACCACGAAGGCAACCCGCGCGAGCGTCGCAAGTCCACCCGCAAGCGCGGAGAGCGCACGACCAACCCGCACGGCGTCAGGCGCGAAAAACTCTCCGACGCGGACGAAGAAGAGGCGCTTTGAAGGCGGAAGGCCCCGGCGCGTTTCTCGCCCTTTGGCTCCGACTACGCGGGTTATAGTTCGACAGACACTTGGCTTAACCGCCAGGTTCAGAGCTTGGGCTTGTCGGGCGTATAATCCCCAAACTTTTTTACCCGTGCGCGCGCAGGGAGCGGGCGACGAGGCCGATGCCGCCGGCGAGCAGCGCGAGCATGACGAGGGTGTTGAAGAGGCTGGTCGGCTGGAAGTAGATGCCGAGGTTGGCGATGATGCCGACGAGGATGATGACGACGCCGACGAAGGTGAGGAGCCAGCCCGCCCAAGACCTGCCGTTGAAGAAGAGGATGCCGATGCCGAAGAGGAGCGGCAGCAGCGAGAGGCCGAAGGCGTTGTAGCCCCACAGCGTCCAGTAGCCGCTTGTCACCGTCACGCGCTGCGTCAGGAGGTACGCGCCGGCGGCGCTCATCCCGAGGCCGAGCAGGAACTCGCCGACGCCGCCCCGCGTCCCGCCCGCCCCCCGAAAAGCCTTCCCGTCTTCCACCACCTTCACCTCCTCCCGGCGAGGGCGTTGTACTTCTTCAGAATCTCGACGGTCCTGTCTATGGGAATCGCCTCGACGCGGGAGCCTGCGCGGCCCGTGACGGTCGTGGCCTTGAGCAGCGAGTTGTAGACGGCCTCCTCGGTGGCCTCGACGCAGGCGAGGAAGAGCGGCGACATCGCGTCGTTCGGCAGCACTTCGACGCGGCGCGGGGCCGCGTCGCCGTGGCGCAGGCGCACC
>JALZHT010000504.1 GCA_030860645.1 Acidobacteriota bacterium | reverse complement strand
GCCTCGGGCACGGCCACGCTCGACGACGCGCGCGCCCGGCCCGCCGACGCCGTCATCGTCCCCTACGGCCACGTCTGGCGCACCGGCGCCAACGAGGCGACCCTCTTCCGCGTCACCGACGACGTGCTCATTAACGGCCAGCCGCTCCCGGCCGGCAGCTACAGCCTGCACACCATCCCGGGCCGCGACGAGTGGACGATCATCTTCAACAAGGACGACGGCCAGTGGGGCAGCTTCCAGTACGACGAGAAGAAGGACGCGCTGAGGGTCAAGGCCAAGCCGCAGGCGGCCGCCGACTCGCAGGAGTGGCTCTCCTTCCAGATCGAGCCCACGGGCGAGAACTCCGCGCAGGTCAACCTCCGCTGGGAGCGCCTGAGAGTGCCCTTCACGGTCGAGGTCAAGGACGTGCAGGCGCTCACGCTGGCGAAGGCGCGCGCGGCCGTCGCCGCGGCCAAGCCCGACGACTGGCAGACGCCTTTGCAGGCCGCCAACTACATGCTCCAGAACAAACTCGACCTGGCGCAGGCGATGACCTGGGCGGAGCAGTCCATCAAGGCCAGAGAGAACTTCAACAACCTCGCCCTCAAGGCCCGCATCCTCGCCGCGCAGGGCAAGACGGCCGAGGCGGTCGCCACCGGCGAGAAGGCGCTCCAGGCCGGCCGCGCCGCCAGCGCCAACGCGCAGGCCCTCGCCAACTTCGAGAAGACGCTCGCCGAGTGGAAGTCGAAGCAGTAGGCACCGGAGAAGAAATAGCCGCGGGGGCACAGAGAAGAAGAAAGAAAAACCCTTGCCGGGGAGTTGGGCGGCGGGTGCCGGCTTCAACTCCCCGGCAAGGGTTTTTCTTGCATTGTCCTCTGCGCCCCTGTGCCCCCGCGGCGATTGAGGAAAACGCTGATGAGCAGGGCCGTGAGGATGACGGCGAGCGCGCCGATGACGTTGAACCAGAGGTAGGCGATCCTGGTGTAGAAGAAGCAGTAGAGGACGACCGCCTCGCCGACGATGGCGCCGACGAAGGCGGCCGTGCCGGTGGTTCGTTTGAAGTAGAAGGCGAGGAGGAAGATGCCGAGGATGGTGCCGTAGAAGAGCGAGCCGAGGCGGTTGACGGCCTCGACGAGCGAGCCGAGCTGGCCGGCGTACTGCGCGAAGGCCATCGCGAAGACGCCCCAGAAGACCGTCGCCAGCTTCGACGAGACGAAGTAGTAGCTCTCGCCCTCGCCCGTGCGGACGAGGCGGCGCTGGATGTCAACGACCGTCGTCGAGGCCAAAGCGTTCAAGGCCGACGCGCACGAAGACATCGAGGCGAAGAAGACGGCCGCGAAGACCAACCCGACCACGCCCGCCGGCAGGTGGTGGATGACGAAGTTGAGGAAGACGTAGTTGGTGTCCTCCGGCTTCGGGTTCTGCCCCTTCAGAATCCCGAGCGCGCCGGCGCGAATCTCCCTCGTCCTCGCGTCGGCCGCGCGCAAGTTCGCCTCGGCCACCTCGGCCGCGCCTTCGTCGCCCGTGCGCAGCGCGCCGACGAACTCGCGCGCCCGCGCCTGCTTCTCAGACGAAGCCGCGGCGTACTCCGCTTCGACGGCGCGGAACTCCGCGCCGCGCGCGCCCGCGCGCGCCGCCTCGGCCTCGACCGGGTTGAAGAAGACGGGCGGGGCGGTGAACTGGTAGAAGGCGAAGACCATCGCGCCGAGGAAGAGGATGAAGAACTGCATCGGCACCTTGACCAGCCCGTTGAAGAGGAGGCCGAGGCGGCTCTGCGCGACCGACTCGCCGGTGAGGTAGCGCTGCACCTGCGACTGGTCGGTGCCGAAGTAGGAGAGCGCGAGGAAGCAGCCGCCGACGAGGCCCGACCAGAAGTTGTACTGGTTCGTCAGGTCGAAGGAAAAATCAATCGCGTTCAGACGCCCGAGGCGGCCGGCGACGTGCGCGGCCTCGGCGAAGGAAACGTCCGCGGGCAGGAGCTGGATGATGGTGAGGAAGGCGACGAACATCCCGCCCATGATGATGAGGAACTGCTGAAAGTTGGTGTTGTCCACGGCGCGCGCGCCGCCCGTCGCCGTGTAGAGCGTGACGGAGCCGCCGATGATGAAGATCACCAGGCGGATGTCCCAGCCCATGATGACCGAGAGGATGACCGACGGCGCGTAGATCGAGACGCCCGTCGAAAGCCCGCGCTGAATCAGGAAGAGCACGGCGGCCAGCGTCCGCGTCTTCAAATCGAAGCGGCCTTCGAGGTACTCGTAAGCCGTGTAAACCTTCAGCCGGTGGTAGATGGGGACGGCCGTGGCGGCCAGCACCACCATCGCCACCGGCAGCCCGAGGTAGAACTGCACGAAGCGCATGCCGTCGGTGAAGGCTTGGCCGGGCGTCGAGAGGAAGGTGATGGCGCTGGCCTGCGTCGCCATGATCGAGAGCGCGACGTGGTGCCAGCGCATGCTGTGGTGGGCGACGAGGAAGTCGTCGAGGTCGCGCGTGCGCCGCCCCTTCCACAGCCCGTAGAGCACGATGCCGACGAGCGCGGCGACCAGCACGGCCCAGTCCACCGGCCTCATCGGAACGCCCTCGTGAACAAATAGAAGAGCACGACCTGCACGGCGAGCCACGCCAGCACGGCGGCGTAAAGCGCGCGCCAACTCCCGCCGAACGGCGGCTCCTCCGTCGCCTTCGCGGCGTCGTTTTTATCCTCGTCGTGTCGCATGAGTCACCGGAGAAGAATAGCCACAGAGACGCCGGAAGAATTTTAGATTTTAGATTTTAGATTTGAAGAAAGGGCGCGTCTTCCGCTTCCCAATCGAAAATTGAAAATCGCCAATCTAAAATTCTTCCGGCGTCTCCGTGCCTCCGCGGTTAATCCTTCTCCCCCGCCGAGATGAAGTTGGCGAACAGCCTGTACGCGCCGGGCACGCCCGCGGGCAGTTGGCGGAAGAAGGCGAGCGAGGTGTAGACGTAGGTGCCGCGGCCGTGGCGGGCGACGAGCGTCGCGCCGCGCTTCTCCGCCTCGCCGGGGTCGTTCATGCCGAAGAGCGGCGTGTAGCGCGCGTCCCACTCGGAGGGGAACTCAAGGCCGCGCTCCTGCACCCAGCCCTCGAAGTCGGAAGCGCCAATCTTGTTCGGCGCGTTCAAAAGTTCGTGCCGCGGCGCGAGCAGGCGGACGGGCGCGTCCTCGACCGTGACACGGTCGCCGCGCGAAATCTTCAGGGGGTAGGGGCCGAGCGGGAAGTTCTCCAGCGCGCGCTCGTCGGTGTTGTACTGCACGACGAGCGTGCCGCCGCGCTCGACGTATTCGAGCAGCCGCTTCTGCTGTTGGCGCAGGGCGGGGCGCGTGTTGTAGGCGCGCACGCCCGCGACGACGGCGTCGAACTGCGCGAAGTCCGACTTCTCAAGCTCCGCGTCCGAGAGCAGCACGACCTCGTAGCCGACCTGCCGGAGCGCGTCCGGCACCTCGTCGCCCGAACCCATCACGTAGCCGACCCGCGCGCCGCGCCGCCTCACGTCGGCCCGCACGAGCCGCGCCGTCGCCTCGGGGAAGACCGCCAGGCGCGGGA
>JALZHT010000503.1 GCA_030860645.1 Acidobacteriota bacterium | reverse complement strand
GCGCCCATCCGCGGCGGCGCGCTCAAGATCGTCGAGAACATGGAGACGAGCCTGTCGGTGCCGACGGCGACCTCGAACCGGCAGGTGCCCGTCAAGGTGCTCGAAGAGAACCGCCTCATCGTCAACCAGTTCCTCAAGGAGCGGAAGCGCGGCAAGAGTTCTTACACGCACTTCATCGCCTACGCCGTGCTGCGCGCGCTCGACCGCTTCCCGCAACTCAACGACGGCTTCGCCATCGTTGACGGCTCGCCCGTGCGCTTGCGCCGCCCGGCCGTCAACCTCGGCCTCGCCATTGACCTCGAAAAGAAGGACGGCTCGCGCACGCTCCTCGTGCCCAACATCAAGAACGCCGGCGCGCTCAACTTCGCCGAGTTCCTCGCCGCCTACGACGACATCATCCGGCGCGCCCGCTCGGGCAAACTCGGCCTGCCCGACTTCCAGGACACGACCGTCTCGCTGACCAACCCCGGCACGCTCGGCACGGTTTCGTCGAACCCGCGGCTGATGGCCGGGCAGTCGGTCATCATCGCCACCGGCGCGATTGAGTACCCGGCCGAGTACCACGCGATGACGCCCGAGGCGCTCTCGCTGCTCGGCGTCAGCAAGATTCTCAACGTCTCCTCGACCTACGACCACCGCATCATCCAGGGCGCGGAGTCGGGCGCGTTCCTCGCCCTCGTCCACGAACAGCTCCTCGGCGAGCACGACTTCTACCAGGGAATCTTCCGCGACCTCGGCATCGCCTACCAGCCGATGCGCTGGGCGCGCGACTTCAACCCGGCGCTCCTGGGCGGCGACCGCGTGCGCGAGCAGGTGGTCAAGCAGGCGCGCGTCCTTGAGTTGATTAACGCCTACCGCGTCCGCGGCCACCTCATCGCCGACATCGACCCGCTCCACGCCCTGCCCGTCCAGTACCACCCCGAGCTGGACATCGAGACTTACGGGCTGACCATCTGGGATTTGGATCGCGAGTTCATCACGGGCGGCCTGGCCGGCAAGGAGAGCGCCTCCCTGCGCGAAATCCTCGACGTGCTCCGGCGCGCCTACTGCGGCAAGGTCGGCACCGAGTACCGACACATCCAGAGCAAGGAGCAGAAGGTCTGGATTCGGGAGCGCATCCGGCAGGAGTTCGTCCACCCCGAGCCGCTCGCGCCCGAGACGCGGAAGGCGCTCCTGATGCGGCTCACGCGCGCCGAGCAGTTCGAGCGCTTCCTGCACACGAAGTACCTCGGCCAGAAGCGCTTCTCGCTCGAAGGCTGCGAGACGATCATCCCGCTCCTCGACCAACTCGTCGAACGCTCGGCCGACCAGGGCGTCGAGCAGATCGTGCTCGGCATGGCGCACCGCGGGCGTCTGAACGTCCTCGCCAACGTCGTCGGCAACTTCTCCGAGCGCATCTTCACCGCCTTCGAAGGCTCCGTCCACCCGGACTTCCCGGCCGACGAGGGCGACGTGAAGTACCACCAGGGCGCGTCGGGCGAGCGCACGACGCAGTCGGGCAAGCGGGTGCGCGTGACGATCTCGCCCAACCCGAGCCACCTCGAATTCGTTGACCCCGTGGTCGAGGGCATGGTGCGCGCCCAACAGGACGCCTTGCAGCTCGCGGGCGCGCCGCGCGCCGAGGTCGTTGACCGCGTGCTCCCCGTCCTCCTGCACGGCGACGCGGCCTTCGCCGGCCAGGGCATCGTGATGGAGACCTTGCAGCTCGCCGACCTCAAGGGCTACCGCACCGGCGGCACCGTCCACATCATCATCAACAACCAGATCGGCTTCACCACCTCGCCCGAGCAGAGCCGCTCGTCCATCTACTCGACCGACGTGGCGAAGATGACGCAGCTCCCCATCTTCCACATCAACGGCGACGACCCGGAGGCGGCCTTCCGCGTCTTGCGCGTCGCGCTCGACTACCGGCAGGAGTTCAACAAGGACGTGGTGCTCGACGTGGTCGGCTTCCGCAAGCTCGGCCACAACGAGGGCGACGAGCCGAGCTACACGCAGCCCTTGATGTACGCGCGCGTCAAGGCGCACCCCGGCGTGCGCGCCAAGTACGCGCAGCGGCTCGTGCAGGAGGGCGTCGTCACCGACGAGGAAGTCGAGGCGATGATCCGCGAGGCCGTCGGGCACTACGAGGCGTCGCTCGCGCGCGCCAAAGAGATCGTCAAGGGCAAGCCGCCGAAGCAGGAGCTGCCGCCGCCGCCCGCGGAGGAGGACGGCTCGGAAGTGGTCGAGACGCCCGCCCCGGCCGAGGCCGTCCGCGAGCTGGCGCGCCGCATCGCCGTCGTGCCCGAGGGCTTCCACGTCAACCCGAAGATGGTCAGCCAGCTCGCGCGGCGCGCGAAGATGGGCGAGGGCGCGCTGCCTCTGGACTGGGCCTTCGCCGAGCTGATGGCGTTGGGTTCGCTCGGCCTCGAAGGCGTGCGCGTGCGCCTCTCGGGCCAGGACTCGGGGCGCGGCACCTTCAGCCAGCGCCACGCCATCCTGTACAACACGCAGACCGGCGAGGCCTGGTCGCCGCTCAGTGAGATGACGGCGGAGATGGAGGGGCGCGCGCTCGTCGAGGTCTTCGACAGCTCGCTCTCGGAGCAGGGCGTGATGGGGTTCGAGTACGGCTACTCGGTCGTGGCGCGCGACGCGCTCGTCTGCTGGGAGGCGCAGTTCGGCGACTTCTCGAACGGCGCGCAGGTCATCATAGACCAGTTCGTCGCGCCCGGCGTCGACAAGTGGCAGCAGCCCTCGCGCCTCGTCCTCCTGCTGCCGCACGGCTACGAGGGGCAGGGGCCGGAGCACTCGAACGCGCGGCTCGAACGTTACCTCCAGTTGTGCGCCGAGAACAACATGCAGGTCTGCTACCCGACGACCCCGGCGCAATACTTCCACCTGCTCCGGCGGCAGGTGAAGCAGCGGGCGGCGCGCCCGCTCGTCGTGATGACGCCGAAGAGCCTCCTCCGCCTGCCCGCGGCCGTCTCCGCGGTCGGGGAGTTGACGGCGGGCGGCTTCCGGCCCGTCATAGACGACGCGGAGGTGGGCGACCGCAACGCGGTGCGCCGCATCGTGCTGTGCAGCGGCAAGGTCTTCTACGACCTCGCGGCGGCGCGCAAGAAGTCGGGGGACGCGTCGGTCGCCGTCGTCCGGCTCGAACAGTTCTACCCGTTCCCCGAGGCGGCCTTGCGCGAGACCTTCGCCTCGTACCCGCAGGCGTCGCAGCTCGTGTGGGCGCAGGAGGAGCCGAAGAACTACGGCGGCTGGCAGTTCGTCGAGCCGCGGCTGCGGAACCTGCTGAAGGGCTGCGAGCAGCCCTACTACGTCGGGCGGCCCGCCTCGGCCAGCCCCGCCACCGGCTCCTACGCCGTCCACGAGATGGAGCAGCGCCAGCTCGTTGACGACGCCCTCACGGCGGACGCGCCCTTCATCTCCGGGGCCTCGACGGCGCGCTACGCCGGGCAGGCCGACTCGTAAACGAGTTTCGAGTTGCGAGTTTAAAGGTTCGAGTTAAGAACAGAAGCCCGGGAGGCGGCGGGCGGGTTGAGTCCGGCTAACACTCAACCCGCC
>JALZHT010000502.1 GCA_030860645.1 Acidobacteriota bacterium | reverse complement strand
CGCGCGAGCACGAGGACGCCGCCCTCGACCTCGCGCGCCTCGCCGCCGTTCTGCGCGCCCGCGCCCGCGCCGAGCGCGATCTTCAAACGCAACTCGTCGGCCTCGCGCCGCGCCTTCTTCAAATCCTCCTGAAGGCGCTCGACCGCGACGGGGATGTCCGCGCGCGAGGCGCGCAGCTCCGCCGCGAGCTGGTCTATGAGCGCCTCGGTCTCCTGGAAGCGGAGGAAGGCGTCGCGCCCCGTCACGGCGCGGATGCGGCGCGTGCCCGAGGCGATGGACTCGTCGCTCGTGATCTTAAACAGCCCGATGTCGCCGGTCGCGCGGACGTGCGTGCCGCCGCAGAGTTCTTTGGAGAAGCCGGGGACGGTGAGCACGCGGACGCGCTCGGCGTACTTCTCGCCGAAGAGCGCCACCGCGCCCGAGCGCATCGCCTCTTCGAGCGAGAAGATGTCGGTTCGCACCGGCTCGTTGCGCAGGATGTGGTAGTTGACGAGCCGTTCGAGTTCGGCGACCTCGTCGCGCGTCAAGGGCTGGTAGTGCGTGAAGTCGAAGCGCAGGTAGTTGGGCGCGACGACCGAGCCGGCTTGCTTGACGTGCGTGCCGAGGACTTCGCGCAGCGCGGCGTGCAAGAGGTGCGTCGCCGTGTGGTTGCGCCGCGTCGCGTCGCGCTTCTCCGCGTCAACGATTGCTGTTACAACTGCCTTCACACGCAGAACACCTCGGTCGACCTTAACGCGGTGGACGATCAGCCCACTCACAGGTGACGGAGGCGTGTCATTGACCGTTACATGTAGCTTATACTTCTCAATTCCTTCGATGGGATGTGCTAAACCGAGAAGAACGCCCGTGTCACCGACTTGCCCTCCGGACTCCGCGTAGAAAGGCGTACGGTTGAGCACCACCTCGCCCTCATCGCCCTCCACAAGTTCGCCAACTTCTGAATCGCCCTTAATCAGTGCTACGACACTCGCGAACCTCGTGAGCGTCTCTCCGTAACCGGTGAACTCACTCGGCCCCTCGCGTTCGGCCACGACCGAGTAGACGGGGTTGGTCTTCGCGCCCGACGCCGCCGGGGCCTTCGCGCCGGCGCTCTGTATCTCGCGCAGGGCGCGGTCGAACGCCTCGTTGTACTCGTCCTCTTCGACGGCGAAGCCGCGCTCTTCGAGGCTGACGCGGATGAGGTCGCGCGGCGTGCCGAAGGTGTCGTAGAGGCGGGCCAGTTCCTTGTAGTCGGGCATCTGCCCTTCGGGGGTGGTGGCGAAGAGCGCGTCGAGCTTTTGCAGGCCCGTGGTGAGCGTCGAGCGGAAGCGCTCCTCTTCGAGCCTGACCATGCGGCCGATGAAGTCGCGCGCGGCTTCGAGTTCGGGGTAGGCGTCGCGCATGAGTTCGACGACGAAGTCGGTGACGCGGTGGAAGAAGAGTCCTTCAAGCCCGAGCGCGTGGCGGCCGTGGTAGATGGCGCGGCGCATGATCTTGCGCAGGACGTAGTTGCGCCCCTCGTTGCCGGGGAGGATGTTGTCGGCGACGGAGAAGGCGGTGGCGCGCGCGTGGTCGGCGATGACGCGCATGGCGAAGCCCTCGGCCGTGTCCGGCTCGTAGTGGCGGTCGGCGAGCCGCGCCGTGAACTCGACGACGGGGCGGATCAGATCCGTGTCGTAATTCGTCTTCACGCCCTGGAGGACGGCGGTGACGCGCTCCAGGCCCATGCCGGTGTCGACCGACGGCTTCGGCAGCGGCTCCAAACGGTAAGACTCGTATTTCCCGTCGGCCGCCTTCTCGCCCTCGCCGATGCGGTTGAACTGCATGAAGACGAGGTTCCAAATCTCCATCGTCGTGTCGCCGGGGCCGTTGACGAACTCGGCGCGGTTCTGCTCCGGGTCGTCGGGGTCTCCGCCCATGTAGTAATGAATCTCGCTGCACGGGCCGCAGGGGCCGGTGTCGCCCATCTGCCAGAAGTTGTCCTTGCGGCCGAAGCGGAGGATGCGCTCGCGCGGCGCGCCGACACGCTCCCACAGCGCGGCAGCCTCCTCGTCGGCGGCGACTTCCGCGTCGCCCTCGAAGACCGAGAACCAGAGGCGGCGGGGGTCGAGCTTGTACTCCCCGACCAGCAGCTCCCAGGCGAAGCGGATGGCGTCCTCCTTGAAGTAGTCGCCGAAGGAGAAGTTGCCGAGCATCTCGAAGAAGGTGTGGTGGCGCGCGGTCTTGCCGACCTCGTCGAGGTCGTTGTGCTTGCCGCCGGCGCGCAGGCACTTCTGCGACGAGGCGGCGCGCGCGTAGTCGCGCTTCTCCGCGCCGAGGAAGACATCCTTGAACTGGTTCATCCCGGCGTTGGCGAACAGGAGCGTCGGGTCGTTGGCCGGCAGGAGCGGGCTTGAGGCGACGCGCCGGTGGCCGTGACGCTCGAAATATTTAAGGAAAAGTTCGCGAATCTCGTTTCCGGTCATAGTCCTCTTGCTCGGTCTCAAATTCCGCCATGTTGCGAAAAGGAAATTCTAGCACGCGGGAATGAGGAGGAGAAATTGGAGGGCGAGGCGGCTACTCCGCGTCGTCCGCGTCCGCGTCGGCGGCTTCGCGCACCTTGCGGATGATGAGGTCGTAGGAGAAGCCGAGGCGCAGCAGGTGGTCGTAGAGGCTCTTGGTCTCCTGGCGCGTCCGGGGGCGGCCGCGCAGGCGGGCGCGCTTCTCGATGGCGCGCTCGATGAGTTCTTCTTCGGGCGTCTCGGCGTAGACGAGGTCGAGGGCGGCGTCGGCCGTCTCGCGCGTGACCTTTTTGGTCTGGAGGTCGCGGGCGAGGCGCTGGCGGCCGACCGGCTTCTGGCGCACGCGGTAGGAGGCGAAGCCGAAGGCGAAGCGGTCGTCGTCGAGGTAGCCGTACTCCTTGAGTTTGGCGAGGGCGTGCTCGACCGCCGCCTCGTCCGTCAACTCCTTCTCCAGCAGCCGCTCGCGCAGCTCGGCCACCGAGCGCGGCTTGGCGGCGAGCAGCTTGACGGCCCGCTGCAAAGTCCGCTCGCGCGCCTTCTCCGGGTCAACGGGGCGGCGCGGGCGCTCCTCCGCCTCGCCCGCCGACCCGGCTTTCCTCTGCCTGTTTCTGAAATTCACACGAATATGCTAACCCGCCCCGGTGGGGCCGGCAACCGGCGGATTTTTGATTTCAGATTTTTGATTTGCGATTTAAAGTAACGCGGCCGGCGGCAATCGGCTTCGGCCGCGCCGATAACTGATGACTGACGGCTGAAAACTAAATCAAAAATCGCCAATCAAAAATCGAAAATTCATGGACGGCCTCGTCATCATTGATAAGCCCGAAGGCTGGACTTCGCACGACGTGGTGGCGCGCGTGCGGCGCGTGCTGAGGGAGAAGCGCGTGGGGCACACCGGGACGCTCGACCCGTTCGCGACGGGCGTGCTCGTCGTTCTGGTCGGGCGGGCGACGCGGCTCGCGCAGTTCCTGTCGGGGGCGGAGAAGGAGTACGAGGCGACCGTCCGCCTCGGCTACGCGACCGACACCGGCGACCTCACCGGCGCGCGCCGCGGGGGCGCGCCCCCGGTTGACT
>JALZHT010000501.1 GCA_030860645.1 Acidobacteriota bacterium | reverse complement strand
CCCGGGCCGCGGCTTCTCTGTCACCGGCCACCACGAGTTGACCATCCCGCTCCTCGCCGCCGAACTCCTCTGCGGCCAGGAAGAGACGTAAGGCAACCGCTTCGACCACCGGCTCTGCATCCCCCGGCCGACGGAAAACTGCTCAAGTAGAAAGAGGCTGTTTGGAAGCCCCGTGAGGGGCGAAAGAGGCTCGGGCCGGCGTGCGCAGCCGAGCCTCTTCGCCCCTCCGGGGCTTCCGCTAGTTCGATACCGTCTCTGACCCAGGGCTCGCCCCTGAGCTTTTTTCTGCCGCCGCTGCCCGGGCTGAATCCCCAGACATGCTCAAACCACACAGCGATTCAATTTGGGTGTAGACATCGTGGCGGCGCGGGTGTATCATGCAGTTGAAAATGAAATCTAATTTCATTTTCGCCCCTTGAAAGCCAGTTCCTGGAGCTTTCGGCGGAGGGCTTTATCGGCCTTCCGCCTCATCCGCTTTTTTAAAGCTGCTAAAACATACCGGAAGGTCTTTATGGACAAGTCAGCCCCTTCTTTCTCGCTGCGTGCGCGTGCCTGCTTCTTTCTTCTGGCCCTCCCGCTCTTCGCTTTCAACCTGAGCGCACGCGCGCAGACGCCGCGGCCCGCCCTGAAGGGCCACGTGACCGACCAGCATAACGCCGCCGTGCGCGACGCGCGCGTGACCTTGCAGCGGGCGGACACGCACGTCGATTTCGTGACGACGACCGACGCCGCGGGCGCGTTCTCCTTCGACGGCCTCGCGCCCGGCCAGTACAGTCTGAGCGCCTCGGGCGAGGGCTTCTCGACGGCCGTGCAGGAGTTGTCGCTCGCGGCGGGCGAGAACCAGAACGTCAACCTGGTGCTCCGCCCCGGCGCGCTCGCCGAGGAGATCCTCGTCTCGTCCTCGCGCATCGCCGGCGCGCCCGAAGTGTTGGAGCAGATTCCCGGCTCGGTCGAGATCATCGACCGGCGGATGTTGGAGGACAGCCGCGTCTTCAACACGACCGAGGCGCTCAGGAAGGCGGCCGGCGTCAACGTCCGCGACGAGGAGGGCTTCGGCCTGCGGCCCAACATCGGCATCCGCGGCCTCAACCCGACGCGCTCGACGAAGGTCTTGCTCCTCGAAGACGGCATCCCCTTCACCTACGCGCCCTACGGCGACAACGCCTCCTACTACCACCCGCCCATTGACCGCTTCGAGACCGTCGAGGTCTTGAAAGGCTCGGGGCAGATCGTCTACGGCCCGCAGACCGTGGGCGGCGTCGTCAACTACATCACGCGCAACCCGCCCGCCAAGCCCTCCGGCTCGCTCACGCTCACGGGCGGCAACCGCGACTACTTCAACGGCCACTTGAGCTACGGCGGCACCTGGGGCTCGACCGGACTGCTCTTCGACTACACGCGCAAGCAGGGCGAGGGCGCGCGCGACAACCTCCGCTTCGGCCTCAACGACTTCAACTTCAAGTCGGTCTCGACCCTCGGCGCGCGCCACGCGCTGACCGCCCGTTTCAACTATTACGGCGAGGACTCGAACGTCACCTACTCGGGACTGACCGAGGCCGAGTTCCGCGCCGGCCCGCGCGCGAACCCCTTCCGCAACGACTTCTTCTACGGCGACCGCTTCGGCGCGTCGCTCACGCACGCCTTCGTCATCAATAACGACGCCGTGCTCACGACCAACGTCTACGGCCAGTTCTTCAAGCGCCACTGGTGGCGGCAGTCCTCGAACTCGAACGAGCGCCCGAACCGCCGCGGCTCCGACCCCGACTGCCGCGGCATGCAAGACCTCCACACGACCTGCGGCAACCAGGGCCGGCTCCGCCAGTACCACTTCTTCGGCGTCGAGCCGCGCCTGCACGTCGTCCACAAGCTCTTCGGCGTCCGCAACGAGGCCGACTTCGGCTTCCGCGCGCACTTCGAGACGCAAAACCGGAGGCAGGAGAACGGCGACCTCCCCACCTCGCGCACGGGCGCGCTCGTCGAGCACAACGAGCGCCGCAACCAGTCCTACTCCGGCTTCGTCCAGAATCGGTTCATCTTCGGCGATTGGACGGTGACGCCGGGCGTACGCCTCGAACACATCGAGTACCAGCGCACCAACCGCCTCCTGTCCGTCTCGGGCCGCACCGACCTGACGAAGGCCGTGCCCGGCCTCGGCGTCTCCTACACGCCCTCGGCGCGGCTCACGGTCTTCGCCGGCGTCCACCGCGGCTTCGCCCCGCCGCGCACCGAGGATGTCATCAACAACAACACGGGGGGCGTGATCGAACTCGACCCCGAGCTGAGTTGGAACTACGAGGTGGGCGCGCGCACGGCGCTCGCCGACGGCGTCCGCGCCGAGGCGACCTTCTTCCGCATGGACTACGAGAACCAGATCATCGCGGCGAGCCTCGCGGGCGGCGTCGGGGCGACGCTGACGAACGGCGGCCGGACGCTGCACCAGGGCTTCGAGCTGTCGGGGCGCGTCGACACGGGCGCGATACGGAAGTCGCCGCACAACTTCTACGTGCGCGCGGCCTACACCTTCCTGCCCGTCGCCGAGTTCCGCGGCCTGCGCCGCAGCAGCATCAACAGCGCGGCCGTCATCACGGGCAACCGGCTCCCCTACGCGCCCGAGCACCTGCTCACCGCCACCGTCGGCTACTCGCACCCGGGCGGCTTCGACGGCCTCGTCGAGTCCGTCTACGTCGGCTCGCAGTTCGCCGACGACCTCAACACCGTCAACCCGACGCCGAACGGCCAGCAGGGCTTCATCCCCTCGTACACGGTCTGGAACGCGACGGCCAACTACCGCGTCGAGCGCCTGCACACGACCTTCTTCGTCACGGTCAAGAACGTCTTCGACCGCCTCTACGTCGCCGACCGCGCGCGTGGCATCCTCCCCGGCCAGCCCCGCCTGGTGCAGAGCGGCCTCAAGTTCAACTTCTAAAGTTTCGGGTTGCGGGTTAAAGGGATTTTTGATTTGCGATTTTCGATTTGCGATTTGAAGAAGGCGGCGGCGCTGTCTCCAATCGAAAATCAAAAATCAAAAATCCCCCTAACCCGCAACCCGAAACTTTTGCCGCGCGCATGCGTCCCGCCCGCCGTTAGGTTATAATCCGCCACCTTTTAAATCATACGGTGGACGGAGAGGACGTGATGGATCAAGAGAAACTGGATCGCTTCCGCGAAATCCTGCTCGAACAGCTCCGGCAGCACTCGGAGAGCGCCCGCGCCAACCAGAACGACGGGCTGGAGTTCGCCGCCAACGACGACGGCGTCAAGGACGTGGCCGACATGTCCGTGCAGGACGTGAACCAGGAGATTGAGTACCGCCTGAGCGAGCGCGAGTCGCAGATGGTCGCCGACATTGACCAGGCGCTGCTGCGCATTGACGAAGGCAGCTACGGCGTCTGCGCCCGCTGCGGCAAGGAAATCCCCGAGCGCCGCCTCGAAGCCCTCCCCACCGCCCGCTACGACGCCGAGTGCCAGGCCCTCATCGAGCAGGGCACCGGCGAGGACGAGCACGCGACGCTTTAAAAAGTTTCGGGTTTCGAGTTCCGGGTTTCGAGTTAAGAC
>JALZHT010000500.1 GCA_030860645.1 Acidobacteriota bacterium | reverse complement strand
GCGGTGAGGTGCTCGTCGCGGCCGACGGCGCGAACAGTCCTTTCGCGCGGCGGCTCGCCGGGCCTCTGGCGAACTCGGAAATGGAGGTCGCCTTCGGCTACCGCACGCCGCTCGGCGAGGGCGAGGACGCGCCGACGGTCATCGCGTTCCTGCCCGGCTGGGCCGGCTACGCGTGGGCCTTCCCGCGCCTCGACCACATCTCCTTCGGCATCGCCACCGCGCAGGACGCCTTCGACCACAAGGCGCTCGACCGCATGCTTTGGGACTTCATGGCCGGCTATTACCGTTCGCGGCAGGACGCCGGCGCGCGCCGTGATGAGATTGAAGAAGGGTTGCGGCGCGTGGCCGACCGTTACGCGGCGCGCATCCCGGGCCTCACGCCGGAGACGCTCGACCGGCGGCGCGCGGCGGGCGACGGCTGGGCGCTGCTCGGCGACGCCGCCGGCTTCGCCGACCCGGTGACGGGCGAGGGGATTTACTACGCGCTGCGCTCGGCCGTGTTGTTCGCCGAAGCCTTCCTGGCGGGCGAGCCGGAGGCTTACGAGCGGGCGTGGCGGGCGGACTTCGGGCGGGAGTTGCGGAGGGCCGCGCAGATGCGGCGGCGTTTCTACGGCAGCTTCTGGGGCGGGCCGTTCACCGACCGCATGATCAAGTTCGCGCGCGCGCACCCGGGAATCCGCCGCACGCTCCGCGAGCTGGTCGCGGGCGAGCAGGGGTACGTCGGCCTCAAGCGCACGCTGGCGCGCCGCGCCTTCCGCCCGCTGTGAAGTCGCGGGCGGGCCTCACGCCGCACGCTAAAAATTTTGACTCGGCTGGAACTCAGTGGACGGGCTGCCCGCCTTCTCCGGCGAGCAGCGCGCGGGCCTTGTCGAGTGAGGCCCCGTGGTCGAGGACGAGGTCGAGGAGCTTGCGAACCTCTTGGGCGGACGTGTGGCTGCCGGCGAGGGCGTTCAGCAGTTTGGGCACTTCGCGTACGCCCTGCATGACGTAGAGCGCGATCCTCTCGGCCTCGACCGGATCGCGCCCCTCCTCGACGAGGACGTGCGTCAGCTTGCGCCGCATGTCCTCGAACAGGTCGAATTCCAGACTCGATTCACAAAAACTCATGGCGGGGCCCTCCCCCTCGTAGAAGCTCTTCCGCGGTGAGGCATAATCCTAACGGGCGGTGACTTCCGTCAGCGCGTCGTCGCCCGCCGGCGAGGCGGGGCAGGTGTAAGGCGCGAGGCGTCGTTTCAACTCTTCCGGCACGGGCACGGACTCGAAGGTCGCGCGCCTGACGGAGACGAGGACGAAGTGGGCCTCGGCGACCAGCGCGCCCTCGCCCTTGCGGCGCACCTCGAAGTCGAGGCGCAGGGACTTGTGTCCGACGCGGCCGACGTAGACGCCGACTTCGAGCAGGTCGTCGAGCTGCGCGGCGCGGCGGAAGTCGCATTCGAGGTGGGCGCGCGGGAGCCAGACGTCCAGCTCGTCGAACATCACGCCGTAGGGCAGGCCGACGGCGCGGAACAACTCGGTCTCGGCGAACTCGAAGAAGCGGATGTAAGCGCCGTAGAAGATGATGCGCGCGGCGTCCACGTCGCCCCAGCGGACGCGCTCCTCGATGCGATATTTCCAGGGTTCGTTCACGTCGGAAAGTGTCCTTCACTCCACACGGTCGAGAAATTCGGCGAGCGCGCGGTTGAACTCCGCGGGCCTCTCCAGGTTCGAGACGTGGCCCGCGCCCTCGACGACTTCGAGCCGCGCGCCCCCGATCCTCGCGCGCATCGTCTCGGAGTCGGAGGGCGGCGTGAGCGCGTCCTCGCTGCCGACGATGATTAAAGTCGGGACTGAAATTTCGGGCAGCCAGTCGGTCTGGTCGGGGCGCACGGCCATGCCGCGCAGGGCGGCGGCCGCGCCCTCGGGCGGCGTCGCCAGGATCATCGCGCGCACGCGCTCGGCCACGTCCGGCCGCGCGGCGAGCGCCGAGGGCGAGAGTAGCTTCGGCAGCATTGAATCGGCGATTGGTTCCATGCCTTCGCTGAGCGCGCGCCGCGCCGTCTCCTCGCGCGCGCGGCGGGCTTCGTCGGTGTCTCCTTGCGCGCGCGTGTCGGCGAGGACGAGGGCGCGCACGCGTTCGGGGAAGCGGCGGCAGAAGGCTAACGTCACGTAGCCGCCCATCGAGAGTCCGCCGACGACCGCGCCCCGGACGCCCAATTCGTCGAGCAGCGCGGCCACGTCCGCGGCCATCTCCTCCATCGTCGCCGGCCCCTCGCCGACCGCCGACTCGCCGTGCCCGCGCAGATCGGGCGTGATGACGCGGAACCTCCCGCCGAGCGCCGCGACCTGTTCGCGCCACAGCGAGCGGTTGAAGGGGAAGCCGTGCAGCAGCACCACCGGCTCGCCCCGCCCCGCCTCCTCGTATGCGATCTGGATTCCGCGCACGCGCGCTCTGCTGACCAACGCGACACCTCACCCGACGATTGACGAATAAAATCCACGGCCCTCCCGCCGGCGGCGGGCCGTCTCGACTCACGTGAGCTTTACGGCTTCCGACATCATAGACCCAACGGCCTCATTGGTTAAGCCTCAACCGGAAGCCCGCGCCCTTCAGCCTTGTCAGTCTTACGGCTCGGTGTCAAAGGCCGAGCGCCTCGGCGTAGACGCGCTCGGTGGCTTCGATCATCCGCCCGAGGCCGAAGCGCTCGCGGGCCGACTCGCGCGCGCTCTCGCCGAGGCGCTTGCGGCGCGCGCCGTCGGCGAGGAGCGAGGCGACGGCTTCGGCCAGCGCGTGCACGTCGCCGATAGGCACCACGAGGCCGCTTGCGCCGTGCTCGACGACCTCGCGCGCGCCCTCGGTCGCCGTCGCCACGACGGGCACGCCGCACGCCATCGCCTCGACCATCGCCATCCCGAAAGCCTCCGAGCGCGAGGCGGAGACGAAGAGGTCAAACGAGGGGAGCACATCGGCCGTGTCCTCCCACTTGCCCGACAGGCGGACGCGCCCCCCGAGCCCGAGTTCGGCGACCAGTGCCTCCAGCCTCGCGCGGCGCAGGCCCTCGCGCGAGGTGTCCGCGCCGACGACGACGAACTCGACCGCGCCGCCGAAGCGCGGGGCGACGAGCGCGGCGGCGCGCAGGAAAACGTCCTGCCCCTTCCAGCGTTGCAGCAGGCTGTACATGGCGACGACCGGCGTGTCGTCCGCGCGCGGCGCGGCGTCGAAGCCCTCGGGCGGCTGCGCGACGCCGTCGTAGAGCACCGTGCACCGGTCGCGCGGCAGCCCCAGCTCGAACATGCGCTCGGCCACCGCGTTCGAGCAGGCGATGTGGTGGTCGTAGAAGCCGCGGCGCAGGACGTAGCGGTTGGGCCGGCCGCCGTGCTCGAACCCCTTCTGGTAGCTGACGACGGGCACGCGCTGCCTTCGCGCGGCGAGCGCCGCCGGCATGTTGGAGAAGGCGGTGTTGCCGGTGTGGACGAGGTCGGGCCGGTGGCGCTCTATCGCCGCCGCCACCTGCTTCATCCACGGGCGCGCGTTGTGGCGGAAGAGCCAGAAGACCCTGCGCGCCATGCCGGCCTCCCC
>JALZHT010000499.1 GCA_030860645.1 Acidobacteriota bacterium | reverse complement strand
TGCCGACGGCGCTCGCCTCCGGCGCCTCGCGCCGCGCGAGCGACGCGACCGCTTCATACAGGACGTAGGCCGCGAGCGCGAGGAAGCACAACCCCACGAGCCTGAGCGCCCTGCGCTCGACCCGCTCGCGCCTCCCCGCGTCGCGCGCCTCGGCCCGCAGCCGCCACAGCAGCACCGCCCCCGACGACACCTCCACCAGAGAGTCCGCCCCGAACCCCACCAGCGCCACGCTCCCCGCCGCCACGCCGGCCACGACGCTCACCAGCGCCTCCACCACGTTCCACCCCACCGTCGCGTATTCGAGCCACACCCCGCGCCGCACGTCCCGTGCGCGCCCTTCAAGCTGCGGCGAAGTAAGAGGGAATGCCTGTTCAGCCACAGGTCAGTTTTACACCACGATTCGCCATAGGCGAAAGGGACGCAGGCCGACAGAATCGGAGCCTACCCGATTCAAGAGAGCCTTTAACGAGAATTGTGATTCTCCGTTCCCGCGTGCCGGATTAAAGGCTACGCTTGCTCGGACGGGGGCGGGAGGTGAGCCAAATTTTTCTTTGTTTGAACCGTGTGGGGATGTTCTTCGCCCAGATATTTTGTGAACGTCTGGAGCGCACGTGCAAAACAGTTCCGTGCCCCGGCCGAGTCACCGAGAAGAAAAAGAACGAGGCCCAGATTGTTGACGGCTAACGCCACGCTCGGGTGATCCTCACCGTAAATAGCCTCGTTTATCGCCAAAGCTCGTTCGTAACATAGCCTCGCGCCCGCTAAATCCCCCAGCCGCCGCATGACGACGCCGAGGTTATTAAGGGGCGTCGCCAGCACAGGGTGATGCACACCGCGAGCCCCTTCACCCAACTCAATAGCCTGCTCGAACTGGACGCGTGCGCCCTCCAAATCTCCTTGCTCTAGCATGACCATGCCGAGGTTGTTCAAGCCGATGACCACCCCATCATGATTTTCGCCGTGGACTTTGAGACGGATTTTCAGCGAGCGTTGCTGGCAGGCGAGTGCGCCGTCCAAGTCCATTAAGTCGCCCAAGACGTTGCCGAGGTTACTGAGGACGGCGGCCATATCGTCGCTCTCGTCGTGGCCTGCCAATTCGAGAATTCTCAAAGCCCTTTCTAAAGATGATCTCGCCTGCGCGAAGTCGGCGCGGGCGCGGAGATAGACGCCCGCCTGGTTGAAGAGGTGTTGGGCTGCCATGGAAGCCTCTTGAAACTCCTGACTGTGTTCCGCCGCCACCAGCGCGTGCGGCAATAATGTCGAGCAGGCGGGCCACACGCGCACGTCGTCGGCGACATACGGAAAAGCATTGTTCAGAATATGGACGGCGCTCACCGCCCATTGCTTTTTCGCGGCCTCGCGTAGGCGTTCGCGCACGACGGCCTGCACCAGACGGTGGATGAAGAGGCTCTGGCCGCGCCGCTCGGCGAGGGAGTAGCGGAGGAGTGGGGCGAGGGCGTCGTCAAAAGCGAGGGGATCGGTGACGGCGGCACCGAGTTGATCCGGGAGAAACTCGGAGCCGGCGCGGATGATGTCGAGGGGGATGTCGTCGGGGGCGAAGAAGGCGCAGAGGTTGATGAGGTCTTCGCTGACGGGGGATTGCTTGCGCACCTCGGCGAAGGAGATGTCCCAGGTGGTGGCGACGGTGGCGGGGTAGTTGGTGGAGGGCGTGCCGCGCGAGAGGAGGCGCTGGTGGTGCGCGCGGAAGAGTTCGAGGTAGGAGGCGAGGGTTTCGCCGGTGGCGTCAATGTAGGCCCCGGCCTGTTCGAGGGCGAGCGGGAGGTCGCCGAGTTCGTCGGCCAGGGCGGCGGCCGAGTCGGCGTCCGTTTGCGAGGTACGTTTGAGGAGGAAGGCGACCGCCTCGGGGCGTGGCATCTCGCGCACTTGGAGGGGCTGGGCGACGCCCTTCCAGTCGCGGTCACGCGAGGTGATGATGACGTGGCCGGTGCTGCCCCGCGGGAGGTAGTCGCGGATTTCGTCGCGCCGGTTCGCGTTGTCGAAGATGAGGAGCCAGCCGGTGTTGTGTTCGAACCAGCGCCGGACGGCCTCGACGATGAGGCCCTGGTTGGGTTCGTTCGCTTCGGCCAGCCCGAGCTTGGCGGCGAGGTTGGCGTAGTCGGAGGCCAGCGTCGCCGGCTCTTCGGAGCGCACCCACCAGACGATTTTGTAGAGGTGTGAGTTGCGGTAGGCGTACTCGGTCGCCAGTTGCGTCTTGCCGACGCCGCCGAGGCCGTGGAGGGCCTGCGTGAGCGCGGCGGGCCGGCCCGAAGCCAAAGCCCGTTCGAGCGCGCTCAGGAAATCTTCGCGCCCGGTGAAGTGCGGGTTGCGGTTGTGGGGCACGTTCCAGACCGGGGGCAGCGCGCCGGGGAAGCGCGGCTCTTCCGTCACAGACCGGCGCGCGTCAGGCGGGAACGCCGGCTCCTCTTCCGGTTTGGCGCGGCCCCCGCGCACGCCCCCGAGCAGGGCCGACTTGGCCGCCGGCTCCGGCAGCCCGACGAGGTTGACATGGACGATCTGCGGCAGCAGCCCTTCGAGGTTGCATTCGCGGACGAGCACGGGCACGAGCTTGCCCTTCTCGCCCGTCGGGTCTTGCGCGAAGGCGACGGCCCACTCGGGCTGCGTGAACTTCGCGCCGAGGTAATCGGGCGAGAGGACGGCCACCGTGCGCTCCGCCAGCGCGGCCGCCCGCTGCATATCGAGCACGAAGTTACCGCCGGGCCGGAAATCCCAGTCCTGGAAGATGGTCGTATACCCCGCCGCTTCGAGTTGCCACGCGATCCACGCGGCCCACGCGCGGTCTGCCTTGTTGAAGCTGATGAAAAAGTTCTTCTTCGATTCCGGCCGCATCGTGAGGCCCCCGAGTCTACGACAATCCGGTGGCGTCAAAGCCTGAGCTACGTGACGGCCGATATTCTATGTGGCGGCCCGTTCGCAAGACAATGCCGCCCGCCGCCGAGACTTCCGACGTTACTGGTAAATCAAATTTGAGAACATTGGCGGCGGCGGGTGAGCGCGCGGCCGCCCGAGAATTTGCTTGCGCGGCGGCGGCGGTTGGCGGCATACTTTCGGCCGTCAGGTTCCTGCTCTCGCGCGGCCGACGGTGGCCGCGCCTGCCCGTGACTGTGAGGCGACGGTGTTCGGCTGAAGGAGAGTGAGGTTTGGTCTGGGGGTCAGAAGCCGCTCTCGTTTGGTAGAGCACCGGGCCGAGGTCGCCGCCCTTGTCGCCGCCGCCGCGCACCTTACCACACCGCGCGCCGCGCCCGACGCAAGTCTTTCTCGCCCGCGCTTCTTCGGAGACAGCTAAGGATAGAAAAGTATGAGCACGAGACTGTACGTGGGAAACCTGAGCTTCCGCACGACGAGTGACGAGTTGCGCGATCTGTTCTCACAGTTCGGCGAGGTCGAGTCGGCCTCGGTCGTCGAAGACCGCGACACGGGCCGCTCGCGCGGCTTCGGCTTCGTCGAGATGGCGACCTCCGAGGGCGCGGCCGCGGCCATCGCCGAGTGCAACGGCAAGGACTTCGGCGGCCGCCCGCTGACCGTCAACGAGGCCCGGCCC
>JALZHT010000498.1 GCA_030860645.1 Acidobacteriota bacterium | reverse complement strand
CGCTCCGGCCCCGCGTACTGCCCGACGGCGCGCGCGCACAACTCCTCGCGCCGCGCCTTCGCCTCGAAGTCGGCCGTGTCGCGCTCCAGGCGGTCGCGCCACGCCGACTCGACGCCCTGCTTGCTGATGGCGCGCGCCTCGCTCAGCGCCGTGATGAGCGTGTCGAGGAGGAGGTGTTCCTGCTGGACGGAGCGGGTCTGCCGGAGGAGGAGTTCGACCACCTGCGCGAGACGCTCGGCGAGCCGGAGCAGGTGGTTCTCCAGCGCCGAGACGCGCTCCAACAGGTGCTCTTCGATGCCGACGCCGCCGAGGCCCTCGTCCTCGAAGCGCATCGAGGACGGCTCGACGACGAGCATCAGCCGCGTCCCGCAGCGGAAGCACGACTCCTGCCCGACGGGGTTATCCGCGAGGCAGCGCTGGCAGTAGACTCGTCCGATTCGCTTCGACATCGCCGGCCCCGTGTGGAGCGCCGCGCCCCGGCCGCCGGGGGCCGCGGCGCGGCTTCAGTATTCGTAGAACCCGCGGCCCGACTTGCGGCCGAGCCAGCCGGCGTCCACGTATTTCTTGAGCAGCGGGCAGGGGCGGTACTTCGGGTCGCCCAGCTCCTCGTGCAGCACGTTGAGGATCGCGAGGCAGACGTCGAGGCCGATGAAGTCGGCGAGCGTGAGCGGCCCCATCGGGTGGTTCATGCCGAGCTTCATGATGCCGTCAATGGACTCGCGCGAGGCGACGCCCTCGTACAAAGCAAAGATCGCCTCGTTAATCATCGGCATCAGGACGCGGTTCGAGACGAAGCCGGGCGAGTCGTTGCATTCGAGTGGGGTCTTGCCCATCCGCTCGGTGAGCGCGCGCGTGCGCTCCCACGTCTCGTCCGAGGTGGCGATGCCGCGGACGATCTCGACGAGCTTCATCACCGGCACCGGGTTCATGAAATGCATCCCGATGACCTTCTCGGGCCGCCGCGTGGCCGCGCCGAGCTTCGTGATCGAGATCGAGGAGGTGTTCGAGGCGAGGACGGCGTCCCTCTGCACCGTCTCGTCGAGCGCGCGGAACAGCTCCCGCTTGGCCGCGAGGTTTTCCGTGATGGCCTCGACGACGAAGCCGGCCCCGGCCAAGTCGCTCAGGTTCGTCGTCGCGCGGATGCGGCCGACGATCTCACGTTTCTCCTCTTCCTTGAGCCGCTCCTTGTCCACGTCGCGCTGGAGGCTGCGGTCAATGGCCCGCATCCCGCGCCCTAAAAATTCGTCGGACACGTCGCGCAGGACGACCTCGAACCCGGCCCGCGCCGCCACCTGCGCGATCCCGTTGCCCATCGTCCCCGCGCCCACCACTCCGAAAATTTCGGCCACGAAGAACTCCTTTAAAAGCCGCGAATCGTGTGACCTTTAACCCGTCTTGCGATTTGCCGCTCAGGTCGAATCACGCCCGACCGCGATTCACGATTCACGATTCACGGCTTTTATTCACTCCTCCAGTCGGGGGGTTGCGGGGGCGGCCGGTAGGCCGGCTGCCGGTCGCGCTCGTGCCCGAAGGTCTGGGCGTAGCCGCCGAAGGGCCGGCCCTGTCGGAGCGAGTCTTGCCACGGGGCGTCCAAGCGCCCCTGCTCGAAGGCCCGGCCCGCCTCCCCGAAGAAGAACCAGAGCGAGTAGACGCACAGGGCCGTCCCGAACGGGAAGCTCATCGCGGCCAGCACCGACGCGATGATGCCCGCGAGGCGCGCCCACGGTCTCCTCTTCAGCACCCCGTAGCCGGCGACGAGGCTCGGCACGCTCAGCACGAGGTAGATGACGAAGATGAAGCCCGCGACGGCCCAGAAGAAAGCGGCCGGGGGCGCGCTCGGATCGCTCGCGGCGGCGGCCGTCATCACGCTGGCGAAGAAGCCGAAGAAGAGCAGCAACACGAACGCCATCAGCGTGAAGAACCCGCCGTAGATGAGGTGCATGATGCCGATGACTTTGTTGTGGTCAGCGGGGGTCATAAGCTTCTAAAAATGGTGCTGGGTTCTAGGTGCTGGGTGAAAGACAAGTTGCTTTTCCCCAGCACCTAGCACCCGACACCCAGACCCTTTTTACCTTTCGACGGCCAGCGCGACGGCGTTGCCGCCGCCGAGGCAGAGGGCGGCGAGGCCTCGGCGCGCGTCGCGGCGCTTCATCTCGTAGAGCATCGTCGTCAGCAGGCGCGAGCCCGACTGACCGATGGCGTGGCCGAGCGCGACCGCCCCGCCGTTGACGTTCACCTTCTCGGGGTCGAGCCCCAGCTCGCGGATGATGGCGATGGCCTGCACGGAGAAGGCCTCGTTGAGCTCGATCAGGTCGACCTCGCTGAGCGACCAGCCGGCCTTCCTCAGAACTTTTCTTACCGCCTCGACCGGGGCCATCATCACCAGCTCGGGCTGGATGCCCGAGGTGGCCTGCGCGGCGATGCGCGCCATCGGCTCGACGCCGAGCGCGCGCGCCCGCTCCAGCGAGGTGACGACGAGGGCCGACGCGCCGTCGTTGACGCCGGGCGCGTTGCCGGCCGTCACCGTCCCGCCCTCCTTGCGGAAGGCCGGCTTGAGACGGGCTAACGCCTCGACCGAGGTGTCCTCGCGGACGGGTTCGTCGGTGTCAAAAATAACGGGGTCGCCCTTCCGCTGGGGGATTTCGACCGGGAGGATTTCGTCCCTGAACTTCCCCGCCTTGATGGCGGCGACGGCCTTGCGGTGCGAGTGGTAGGCGTAGGCGTCCTGATCCTCGCGCGTCACGCCGTAGCGCTCGGCGACGACCTCGCCCGTGTTGCCCATGTGGTAGTTCTCGAAGGCGCACCAGAGGCCGTCGTGAATCATCGCGTCAACGAGCGCGCCGTCGCCCATCCGGTAGCCCTCGCGCGCCTTCGGCAGAAGGTACGGCGCGTTCGACATGGACTCCATGCCGCCCGCGACGACGACCTCGGAGTCGCCGAGCTGGACGCCCTGCGCCGCCATCATCACCGACTTGAGGCCGGAGCCGCAGACCTTGTTGACGGTCACGGCCGAGACGCCGAACGGGATGCCGCCGCCGAGGGCCGCCTGCCGCGCCGGGTTCTGACCGAGGCCCGCCTGGATGACGCAGCCCATGATGACCTCGTCCACGTCCTCGGGCGCGACGCCGGCGCGGCGCACCGCCTCGCGCACGACCATCGCGCCGAGCTGCGTGGCCTTAAAATCCTTCAGCGCCCCCTGGAACTTCCCCGTCGGCGTCCGCACGGCGCTGACGATGACGGCCTCTCTTCTCTCCGGCATGACTGGACTCCTCATCAAGACGTAAATCGTGAATCGTAAATCGTGAATCGCGGCCGAGCCTGACGCGGCTTGGGCTGTGTACGTTCGGGCCGAGCGAGCGGCAACTAATTCGATTTACGATTTACGATTCACGATTTACGTTTCGATTATACGTTGACCCGGAGGGGTGTCAAGCAAGCGCTCCCGGCGGAAGCCCGGCCGCGAGGGAGGGCGTCTCGACGAGGCGCAAGGCGAAGGGCGCAAGGCGAAAAAGGCTCTTACTTCCGCCTTCCGCCCTTCGCCTTTCCACTTTCGCACGCC
>JALZHT010000497.1 GCA_030860645.1 Acidobacteriota bacterium | reverse complement strand
CCGCCCGACGGCGCGGCGACGCAGCCGGCCGCCGCCGCGCAGGCCACCCCGCTCCTGACCGAGGCGCGCGCGCTCGACGAGTTGCCCGCCATCCCCATCTACTTCGCCTCCTCCTACGCGCTCGTCAAGCCCTACGTCAAGGGGTTCGAATCCAACCTGCTGGACGCCCCCTCGCTCAAGCACGTCCACATAGATACGGGTTGGCGCGACCCGCGGCAGAAGCCCCCGGCGGCGGCCGCGCCCGGCTTCCTGCGGTAGTTGTAAAAAATGTGTTCCGCGAGCAACTTGCCCCGCCGCCGTGGGCATCGTTTCAAAGGCGACGACCCGCGCCGACTCCCTTGATTGGCGCGCGCGCGCGTGATAATTTCAGGGTCGCCATTCTTTCGCAGTAACAGTCTTTATCCCCAAGTTTCCCCCTTCCGCCGGCGCAAAGCCCCGGCGTGAAGTGTCTCTCCCGTGGTCAAAAGGAGTGGGCCGGGCCGCGCGGCCGCCGCGACCGAGGCGGCGCGAGTCCGCATTCGGCCGAGGAGGGGTGGAGTAGTCATGCCGAGTCCGAAAGCTTTGCGCACCTTGTCGTTGGTTCTCACGGCGGCGCTGCTCGCCGCGTCCTGCTCGACGCAGGCGAGCCGGGGCGACTTCTTCGGCAGGATCGAGCCGCCCTCGGGGCAGGTCTTGCGCTACATCTCGGGGTCGGAGCCGGAGTCGCTCGACCCGCAGATGAGTTCGGGCCAGCCCGAGGCGCGCATCTACATGGCGCTCTACGAGGGGCTGGTCGAGTACCACCCGCAGACGATGAAGGAGATGCCGGCCATCGCCGAGCGCTGGGTGGTGGACGAAGACAACATGGAGTTCGTCTTCTTCCTCCGCCGCGACGCCCGCTTCTCGAACGGCGACCCCATCACCGCGCAAGACTTCGTCTACACCTTCCGCCGCGGCCTCAACCCCGAGCTGGCCTCGCGCAGCGCCTACATGGCCTACGACATCAAGTACGCCCAGCCCTACAACGAGCACGCCGCCTTCGTCCGCGACCCGCAGACCGGCCGCTTCGTGACGGCCGAGGAGGCCGCCCCGGCCGGCGAAGGCCCGGGCGCGTCGGTCGAGACCGTGGCCGACGCGGTCGTGCCCGTCAAAGACCTTGAGGCCCTGCACCGCGAGGAGTTGGGCAGGCGCGGCGAGGACGCGGCCCCCGACACCGAGTTCCACAAGTTCATCCACTCGCCGACGCGGCTCGTCGTCCCCGGCGCGGCGGCCGCCCGCGAGAAGGCGGCCAAAGACAACCCGAGGCTCAAGGCGCTGCTCGCGGGCAAGGAGTTCGTGCCGGTCAAGGCGGAAGACATCGGCGTCGAGGCCGTAGACGACTACACCCTGCGCGTCACGCTCGGGCAGCCCGCGCCCTACTTCGTCGGGATGCTCGCCCACCAACTCTTCCGCGCCGTCCCGCGCCGCGTCATCGAGCGCCACGGCGTCAACTGGACGCGCCCCGCGAACATCGCGTGCAGCGGCCCGTTCAAGCTGACCGCGCACCGGCCCTACAACGAGGTGGTGGTCGAGCGCAACCCGATGTACTGGGACGCTAAAGCGGTCAGGCTCGACCGGATCGTCTTCTACCCGCTCGAAGAGCAGACGACGATGCTCAACCTCTACAAGGCCGGCGACGTGGACGCCATCTACAACCACACCGTCCCGGCCGGGTGGCTCAAAAGCGGCGTGCGCTTCGCGAAGGACTACATGGACGCGCCCGAGTGCGCCATTGATTACTACATGCTCAACACGACGAAGCCGCCGATGAACGACGTGCGCGTGCGCAAGGCGCTCAGCTACGCCATCGACCGCGTGGCGCTCGCCGAGTACCGCGTCGTCTTCAAGCCGCTCTACGGCTTCACGCCCGAGGGCATCTTCCCCGGCTACCCGCGGATCAAGGGCGCCGAGTTCAACGTCGAGAAGGCCCGCCAACTGCTCGCCGAGGCGGGCTTCCGCGACTCGGCCGGCAAGTACGACCCGTCGAAGTTCCCCGTCCGCGAGGTCGAACTGACCTACAACACGACGGAGTCGAACCGGCAGGTCGCCGAGTTCGTCCAGGCGCAGTGGAAGCAGAACCTCGGCATCACCGTCCCGCTCAACAACATGGAGTGGAAGACCTTCCTCAAGGCGCGCTCGAACCTCGAATACAAGGGCGTCGCCCGCGGGGCCTGGATCGGCGACTACATGGACCCGTACACCTTCCTCTCGATCTTCACCTCGAAAGAGGGCGGCGACAACGGCACGGGGTGGTGGGACGCGAAGTACGTGCAGATGCTCAAGGACGCCAACCGCGAGTCCGACCCGGCCCGGCGCTACGAGCTTTTGGCGAAGGCCGAGGCGTACCTCCTCGACGCCGCGCCGCTCATCCCGCTCGCCACCAACGCCACGAACTGGATGAAGAAGCCCTACGTCAAGGGCATGTACCCGAACCCCGGCACGATGCACGCGTGGAAGTTCGTCTACATCGAGACCGACCGGGCCAAGTGGGACTACGGCGTCCCCGACCTGAAGACGGACCAGATCGCCCTGAAGGAGTAAGCGCCGCCATGTTTCGCTTCATCCTGCGCCGGCTCATCGTCACCGTCCCGATGGTGCTCATCGTCGTCACGCTGACGTGGGGCCTGATCCGCCTCGCGCCGGGCAACTTCTACTCGGGCGAGAAGAAGCTGCCGGCCGCCATCGAGAAGAACATCCGCGAGAAGTACGGGCTTGACCAGCCGTGGTACGTCCAGTACGGGCGGATGATGAAGAACATCCTGCGGCTGGATTTCGGCAACTCGCTCAAGTACGAGACCGAGTCCGTGAATGACATCCTGCGGCGCACGCTCCCCGTCTCGGCCGTCCTCGGCTTCTGCGCCTACCTGCTCGCCCTCGTGGTCGGCGTCACGATGGGGACGCTGGCCGCGCTCAAGCAGAACTCGCGGCTCGACTACGCCTCGATGGCGCTGGCGATGCTCGGCATCTCCTTGCCGAACTTCGTGCTCGGCCCCATCCTCGTGCTCGTCTTCGCGCTCTCGCTCTACTGGCTGCCGCCGGCGCGCTGGGGCGGCTTCCCGAGCTGGAACATCGTGCTCCCGGTGCTGACGCTCTCGGCCGTCTACATGGCCTACATCGCGCGCCTCACGCGGTCGGGGATGCTCGAAGTCCTGCGCTCGGACTACATCCGCACGGCGCGCGCGAAGGGCCTGAAGGAGCGCGACGTGGTCATCCGCCACGCCCTGCGCGGCGGCCTGCTGCCGGTCGTCTCCTTCACCGGCCCGGCGCTCGCGCTCCTGGTCGCCGGCACGGTCGTCACCGAGCGCATCTTCGCCATGCCGGGCCTCGGCAACTACTTCATCAACGCGAACCTGAACCGCGACGAGCCGCTGATCATCGGCATCGTCGCCTTCATCTCGATCACGATCCTGATCTTCAACCTGCTGGTTGACATCGCCTACGCGTTCCTCGACCCGCGCATACGGTACTAGAAGGCCATGAAGGACGAACGAACTCCGCAAGTGCCGACCGAGGAAGGACGCTCGCCGTCGCCGCGGGACGAGGGG
>JALZHT010000496.1 GCA_030860645.1 Acidobacteriota bacterium | reverse complement strand
GCGGCCGCCCCCGCGAGTACTCCACAGAGCGCCCCCGCGGCTCCGCCCCCGCAGGTGAGTGAGGGGGGGACGGCCCGCGAGGCGGCGGCGGAAGCCTCGCCCGCGAAGGGGCCGGCGTCCGAGCCGGAGACGCACGCCGCCGAGGAGGCGGAAGACCTGCTCGCCGTCCTGGAGGCCGAAGTCCTGGAGGCGGAGGCGGAGGACGACCAGCTCTACCTGAATCTGCTCGACGATGAGGGCGAGTTCCGCGCCGGGCAACTCGCCACGATCAAGGTGCAGGTCGGCCGCGGCGCTTACGGGCACCGGGCGGCGGCCGACGCCTCCGTCACGATCAAAGTCCTCGGGACTTCTTTCCGGCCGCTCATCCTTTCGACGCGGACGGATCGCGAGGGCGTGGCGGTCGTCCGCGCGCTGCTCCCGCGCTTCACCTCGGGCCGCGCGGCCATCATCATCCGGGCGGCGGCCGGCGCGGACGTGGCCGAGTTGCGCCGCATCATCCACCAGTACTGAGGGGGCCGCGCCTTGCGCATCACGGTTAACGGGGAGGCGAAGGAAGTGCCGGACGAGACGACGCTCGAAAGCCTCGTCCGCCTGCTCGACCTCGCCCCCGAACGGCTCGCCGTCGAACTCAACTACGAAGTCGTCCGCCGCGGCGAATGGCCCCGCCGCGCCCTCGGCGAGGGCGACCGCGTCGAGATCGTCCACTTCGTCGGCGGAGGCGGCAGAATTTTAGATTTTAGATTTTCGATTTTCGATTGAAAGACGAGGGCCGCGCTGTCTCTCAATCGAAAATCAAAAATCGCAAATCTAAAATCTAAAATCCTCCCCGTTTTTATTTCGGGTGGTTCGGGTGTAAATTGGTCGCGGGCTTTATCCTTCAGAAAGACTTTCACCCGCGAATGTCCACAGCAGTTTCTACGAACGCCGAGACGCTCAACATCGCCGGGCGCAGTTTCGGCTCGCGCCTCATCGTCGGCACGGGCAAGTACCGCAGCTTCGAGGAGATGAAGGCGGCGCACCGCGCGTCGGGCGCGGAGGTGGTGACGGTGGCCGTGCGCCGCGTCCCGCTCGACCGGAAGACCGAGTCGTTCCTCGACCACCTCGACCCGGAGCTGACGATCCTGCCCAACACGGCCGGGTGCTACACGGCCGAGGAGGCCGTCCGCACGGCGCGGCTCGCGCGCGAGGCCCTCCAGACAGACCTCGTCAAGCTCGAAGTCATCGGCGACCAGGTGACGCTCTTCCCCGACAACGAGCAGACGCTCGAAGCGGCGCGCGTCCTCGTCCGCGAGGGCTTCACCGTGCTGCCGTATTTCACGGACGACCTCATCATGGCGAAGAAGCTCCTGGACGCCGGGTGCGCCGCCGTGATGCCCCTGGCCGCGCCCATCGGGTCGGGCCTCGGCGTGCAGAACCCGGCGAACCTCCGCATCATGCGCGAGCAGCTTCCTGACGCGCTCATCATCGTGGACGCGGGCGTCGGGACGGCGAGCGACGCGGCCGTGGCGATGGAGCTGGGCGCGGACGCGGTGCTGATGAACACGGCGATTGCCGAGGCGCAGAATTCGGCGCGGATGGCTACGGCCATGCGCCTCGCGGTCGAGGCCGGCCGCCTCGCGTACCTCGCCGGCCGGATGCCCAAGCGGCTCTACGCCAGCGCGTCAAGCCCTCTGACGGGCGTGGTGAGGTGAGGACGGCGCGAAGGAAATCTCCGCCGCCCGCCGCGCCGACTTCTCCGAAAAGCTCATTCCCCGAAAGAAGAAAGTATCCGCCGCCGGGGCGGGGCGTGTCCTCCCGCGCGGCCGGGGCCTCGCCGCAGAGGCGTGCAAGCCCGCCTGCGTTGCGCGGCGCGGGCGCGCCCGTCTGAAAGTCGGCGGCGTTATCGTCCGTGTCGGCGCAGCCGTCCTCCTTCCTCAAAACGGCCGTGGTATTACCCGGCCCCGGCGCGCGGGCGCTGCCTTCGAAGCAGTTCGCGCCGCCGCCGTACCCGACAAAGTCGGCGACGCCGTTCCCGAGCGGGCAAACCCCGACGAGCGGCGTCGTGTGGCCGACGAGCGCGACCTTGCCGGCCGTGGCGGACAGGTTAATGTTGCCGGCGGCGTCGGCCGTCGGTAAGCCCTGAGTCCCGCCCGCGCCGGCCGCCTGCCGGATGAGGAAGTACCCGCCCGGCCCGATGGAACCCGAGAGGGCCGTGACCTGCCAACTCGCCCCCGCGGCGGTCGCGTACTGGACAGACCATCCGGCCAACTCGACGGCCGCCCCGCCGCGGTTGAACAGCTCGATGAAATCGTTCGTGTACGAGGCCCCGCTGTTGCCCCCGCCGCCGTACACCTGGCTGACGACGAGCGCGGCCGGCGAGGGCGTAGGACTCGGCGACGGCGTAGGTGAAGGCTCCGGCGTCGGAGTTGACGAAGGGGTCGGCGTCGCCGAAGGTTCGGGCGTCGGCTCGGGTGTCGGTGTCGGCGCAGACTCCGGAGTCGGCGTGGGCGTGGGGGCGGGCGGGCACGAGCGGAGCGGGGAAGAGGTGTTGCGCGGCGCGGGCGCGGCGGCGGAGAAGTCCGCGGCGTTGTCGCCGGCGTCGGCGCAACCCTGTGCGTTTCGGAGCGGGGCGCTCGTGCTGCCGGAGGCCGGCGCGCGGCCTGCGCCTTCGAAGCAACTCGCGGAAGGGCCGTAGCCGACGAAGTCAACGACCGACGTGGCGAGCGGGCATGGGCCTTCGAGCCGCGTGACGGCGCTGACGAGGGCGACCTTGCCGGCGCCGGCGCTGAGCTGTGTGTGACCCGTCGCGTCCGGCGGCGGGAGGTTGAGGCCGCAAGGCTGGTTCGAGCAACTCGTGCTCGCCGCCCCTTGAACGAGGAAGTATTGACCGGGGGCGAGGACGACAGCGGGGAGCGCCGTGATATCCCACGTCGCACCCGAGGCCGAGGCGTACTGCACCGACCAGCCGGCGAGGGCGACGGGAATGTCGCCGCGGTTGAACAGCTCGACGAAGTCATTGCTGAAGGCCGCGCCCAGGTTGCCGCCGCCGCCGTAAACCTGACTGATGACGATTCGCGGGGTGGGCGTCGGCGCGGGCGGGGGCGTCGGTTCCGGAGTCGGCGAAGGTTCGGGCGTGGGCGTCGGAGTCGGGGCGGGCTGGCAAAGGGCTTGCGGCGAGGCGGCGTTGCGGGGCGCGGGCGGGGCCGGTGAGAAGTCCGCGGCGTTGTCGCCGGTGTCGTCGCAGCCCGCGCGGTTCCTTTGCGGGGCGAGGGTCGCGCCGGAAGCGGGCGCGGGATGATTGCCCTCGGCACAGTTGGCCGCGGAGCCGTAGCCGACGAAGTCAACGACGGCCGGGCTGATCGGGCACGCGCCTTCCAGTCGCGTCGTGTCGGCGACGAGGGCGAGCTTGCCCGCGGAGGTGCTGAGTTGAATCGTGCCGGCGGCGTCGGACGGCGGGAGGTCTTCGCCGCACGGCTGGTCTGAGCAGCCGCGGCCCGCCGCCCCGCGCACGAGGAGGTGTCGGCCGGGCGCGAGGACGAGGTCGGGAAGGGGCGTGACTCCCCACGTCGCGCCGGCGGCCGAGGCGTACTGCAC
>JALZHT010000495.1 GCA_030860645.1 Acidobacteriota bacterium | reverse complement strand
AGTTAAAACACCCCGTCTTTAACTCGAAACTCGAAACCCGCAACTCGAAACTTTTATTCGAACCGGAGCGCGTCTACAGGGTCGAGCCGCGCGGCCTTCCAGGCCGGCCAGAGGCCGAAGCCGACGCCGAGCGCGACCGAGACGCCGAAGCCGACCACGGGTGCCCACAGGGGCACGTGCGTCGGCATCACCGTCTGGATTAAGAGCGCGAGGCCGACGCCGAGGAGGATGCCGAGGACGCCGCCGAGGCCCGTCAGCGTCACGGCCTCGATCAAAAACTGCGTGACGATGTCGCGCCGCCGCGCCCCGACCGCCTTGCGCACGCCGATCTCGCGCGTCCGCTCCGTCACCGACACCAGCATGATGTTCATCACGCCGATGCCGCCGATGAGCAGCCCCACCGACGAGATCGCCACCATCAGCGCGAACACCCCGCCCGTGATCGCGCCGAACTGTTCGACGATCTGATCCGAAGTTTGAATCCCGAAGTTGTCGGGCTTGCCCGGCGGCACCTTCCGCCTCCGCCGCAACACCTCGCGCATCTCCTCGACCGCCTCGGCCATCCGGCCGGGCAGCGCCTGCGCCATGATGAAGTTATCGTCCGCGTCCGGGTAGAGCTGCTTCAGCGTCAGGTACGGCAGGTAGACGGCCTTGTTCTCGTTGTTCGGGTCTTCCGCGCCGACGAGGAACGTCTCGCGCTCGGCCAGCACGCCGACCACGCGGTAGCCGCGCCCGCCGATAGTCACCTCGCGCTCCAGCGCGTTCTCGAACGGGAAGAGCGTGTTCGCCACGTCGCGCCCGATGACGGCCACGTCCGCCCGGCGCGCGTTCTCCTCGTCGGTGAAGTAGCGCCCCTCGGCGACGGTCGTCACGCCCATGCGGAAGTAGTCGGGCAGCGTCCCCTGCACGGTCGCGTTGTTCATCTCGACCTCGCGGCGGCGCACGGCGACGCGCTCGGTGAAGGGGCCGGCCGTGAAGTCCACGGGCGACATGAACGGGGCGGTGTGCGCGACCGAGGGGCACTCGGCCCGGACGGCGAGCGCGTCCTCGTAACTGAGCGGCTTGCGCATCCGCTCCTCGGCCGACGGGTTGAAGTTGAAGCCGGGGTCGAACTTGTAGGCGTAGACGGAGTTCGTCCCGAACGACTCGATCTCCTTCGAGACGCGCTCGTCAATGCCGGCGACGAAGGCCGCGATGACGATCACGGTCGTCGTCCCGACGATCACGCCGAGCACGGTCAGAAACGACCGCAGCTTGTTCAGCCACAGCGTCTCCATCGCCATCCGGAGGTTCTCGTAGATGTCGGTGCGAAGCATAAAAAACGGGTTTCGAGTTTCGGGTTTCGAGTTCTTCCTGTCAGAGTTAAGAGTTAATTCGCCCGTCGTCTTTGTCTTTAACTCGAAACTCGGAACCCGAAACTCGAAACTTTTATTCGGCGCGGAGCGCCTGGATCGGGTCGAGGCCGGCGGCCTTCCAGGCCGGGTAGACGCCGGAGACGAGGCCGACGCCGCCCGAGACGGCGAGGGCGACGACGACGGCGAAGAGCGGCAGCGCCGTCGGCACCGGCGTGAGCGCCGCCACCGCCTTCGCCAAAAGGTACGCGATGGCGACGCCGATGCCGCCGCCCGCGAGCGAGAGCATCGTGGATTCGGCGAGGAACTGTTTCAGGATGTCGGAGCGGCGCGCGCCGATGCTCTTGCGGACGCCGATCTCCTTCGTCCGCTCCGTCACCGAGACGAGCATGATGTTCATGATGACGATGCCGCCGACGACCAGGGAGATCGAGGTCACGCCGACGGCCGCGGTCTGGATGGTGCCGAAGATTTTGTCGCGCAGCTCGTTGATGGCGTTCGGCGTGATGATGCCGAAGCTGTCCTTTTCCCCGGCCGCGAGCTTGCGCCGCGCGCGCATCAGGAGCCGCACCTGCTCGACGGCGTCCGCGTAGGCAGCCTCGCCCGCCGAGGTCACGACGACGCTGATCGAGCGGCGCGTGCCGTAAGTAGAGAGGAAGGTCGAGAGCGGCACGCCGACGTACATGTCGCGCGGCTGGCCGAAGACCGAGCCGAGCGCCTTGCCGACGCCGATGACTTGATAAGGCCGGCCGTCAATGCGGACGGTCTGCCCGAGCGGTTCGGCGGTGGGGAACAGCTTCTCGGCCACGTCCGCGCCGAGGAAGCAGACGTTGCGCCGCGCCTGCTCCTCGGCCGGCGTGAAATAGCGGCCGGCCGCGATTTCGAGCCGCTCGATGTCGGCGATGTTGGCCGTCGTCGCGCTGATGCGGACGCGGAAGAGCGTCGTCGAACCGAACTTCACGTCGCCGGCCGCGTCCTCCTTGCCGCCCACGTCCTGGACGGCCACGCCGCGCGCGCGCCCGCGCAGGTACTCCATGTCTTCGAGCGTCACGTCGCGGTTGCGCCGCTGCGCCGCGTGCAGCGCCTCGACGCTGGCGAAGTCCTCGATGGAGAACTTGCGCACGGCGAAGGCGTTCGTCCCGATGTTGGCGATCTTCTCGTCGACGTAGGCGTTGAAGCCCTCGACCAGGGAGACGACGACGATGACGGTCGCCACGCCGAAGATCACGCCCAGGAGCGTGAGGAACGACCGCAGCTTGTGCGACAGGATGGCCGAGACGGCCAGCTTCAGGGCCTCGTAGAGAGGCATAAACCCTCCGGTCAAAGAAGGACGGCGCGCCGCCCGGCGCGATGATGAACCGCGAGGATGCTCATATATTACTACGCCGGGAGTGACAGGGGAAGTTTCATCGGCGGGAAAAGTTTTCGCCGCCGGCACGGCCCGCGCGGGCGGCACACGGCCCCGGGCCGCCTGACGCCGCCGGCCCCGGCCCCGTCGGTATTTTCAGACGGGTGCCCGCCGCTCCGGCGCGGATACTCGGGGGCGCGTCCCGGTTTGCAGGGCTATTGACTTGCCGGCGCGAGTTGGCATATCGTCCCCCGTCACGGGGCCGGTGAGGCTGGGCTTCCGCGAGTCAGAAACCAGCGGCCTCGCCCTTTCCCGCCCGGCCACTCCCTTTTTATCGCATCACCCGAGCACTCTTATCTGTGAGGAGGAATGCCCATGCTTAACGTGACGCGACGCTCCCTGACACTCGCCCTCCTGGCCCTGCTCGTCGCCGCCCTCGCCCCGGCCGCGCCCGCGCAGAAGTCCGACAAGGAGAAGGACGAGCCGCCCTTCCACGAGTACAAGGGCGTGCGCATCGGGATGGCCGCCGACGAGGCGCGCAAGAAGTTAGGCGACCCGGCCGACAAGGGCGACACGCAGGACTTCTACTCGTTCTCCGACACGGAGACGGCCCAAATCTACTACGACGCCGAGAAGAAGGTCTTCGCCATCTCGGTCTTCTACCTCGGCGCGGGCAGCGGCGTCCCCACGCCGAAGGCCGTGCTCGGCACCGATGTCGAGCCGAAGGACGACGGCTCGATGCACCAGCGGCTCGACTTCCCGAAGGCCAACTGCTGGGTCGCCTACAGCCGCACGGCCGGCGCCGACCCGCTCGTCACCATCACGCTCCAGAAGCGCGAGTAAGCCGCCCCGCCCCGCCGCCACGACCAAGAC
>JALZHT010000494.1 GCA_030860645.1 Acidobacteriota bacterium | reverse complement strand
GGCCGCAACGCCCGTAGCTGGCGTGCGACTGGTACATCAACTCGCCCAGCAGCTCGCGCCGGCTCTCGCCAGCCCCCCCGCCGCCTAACAGCTCGGCGAACGCGCGCACCCGGAAGTGCTCGTAGACGGCGTGGGCCGCCGGGACTCGCACGGCGTAGGCGCGCCCCGGCTCGACGCGCGTCACGGTGTCGGTCGTGCCCCCGTAGCGCGCGAGGAAGTCGGCCCCCTCGATGCTCTCGGGCAGCCGCGCGGCGAACTCCTGTTCGAACTCCGACGGGGACAGGTTCGCCAGGTAGCCGCCCCAGCGCGCGTCCTCGACCGACACCGTCTCGCCGCCCGGCCCGACCTTCAGGCCGGAGAGTTCCGCGACGATGCGGTAGCCCATGAACGCGCCCACGCGCACCGAGCCGTAATCGCCCCCGCCGACCGAGTGGCGCACGCCCGAGTCCAGGCCCCACACGCCGAGGTCACGGGGCAGGGAGATCGTCCCCAGCAGTTCCGCGGGCTGGCAGAGCAGCGCGAGCAGCCGGTTCTCCTCGCCGCACGCCGAAGTCATCTGATCCATCACGCCGCAGGGCGCGCCGACGACGAGGTTCTCGACGCGCTGGCAGAGCAGCGCCAGCTCGCGCGGCTCGATGTCAATTTCAAAGGCCGCCGCGACCGCGCTCATGGCCGCGACTTCGAGGGCCGCGGACGAGCTGACGCCCTTGCCCAGCGGCACGCGCGACGAGACGAGCATCCGCGCGCCGACGGGGAAGCGCGCCCCGCGCTCGCGCATCAGCACGAGGAAGACGCCCGCCACGTAGGCCGCCCAGTGGCGCGCCTTGTCGGCCTCGAAGAACCGCCGCGCCTCGTCGTAGCCGGCCGGCTCGCCGCCCTCGCGCTCGAAGCCGGCGAGCGGCATCTCGAAGAGCGCGCCGCCGGAGGCGTCGTCCGCGAGGGTGACGATGCGCAGCGCCCGCCCGGCGTCTTTTTGCAGCGCGACGAGGGTCGCCTCGGCGATGGGCAGTTCGAGCACGAGCGAGCCCGAGTAGTCGGCGATGCCGCCCATCACGTCGAGGCGGCCGGGGGCGCGGGCGACGACGACCTCGGCGCGCGGGTCAAAGAGCGTGCGCAGCTCGGGGGCCGGGTGCCCGTCGAGCGACGCGAGCGTCTCGACGAACGCCCTCACGTCGGGCAGGTCGCGCCCGTCGCCGCGGACGATTTCGTAGGCGGCCTGCGGCCTTCCTCCCTGCATCTCGTCAGCTCGCTGGAACCGTCACCCGCCGAGAAGCCCGCGCCGCCCGAGCGCCTCGCGGAGCTGCGGCTCGATCTCGCGGCGGATCGCCTCGTTGGCGTAGCCGACCCACGCCACGTCAGGCTCGACCCGCAGCGGCGAGCGCAGAGGCTCGCCCCTCTCGTCCGTCACGATCACGCCGGCCTCGCGGGCGATCAGCTCCGTGCACATGTCGTAGGGGTGGCAGCAGATGCCGAGGGTCTGCCCGCGCCGATTTATCACCGCCTCGACGAGCGGGCGCAAGTCCGCGACGAAACGGTCGTGCCCCATCATCAACTCGTAGAGCTGGCCGCCCGACGAGAGGTACTGATCCTCGAAGCAGTGAGCCTTGCCCGGCTCGACGGGGCCGAGCGCGCCGCGCACGATCTCCTCGTCAATGGCCGCCAGCTCGTCGCGCGCGCCGGGGAAGAAGCGCGCGATCATGGCGAAGCCGTGGCGGATGGTCGGGGCGCGCGAGGGGCGCGGGGACAAAGCCTGCCGCTCGCCGGTCAGGCGGTTGACCCGCGCGCCCCGCGCGCCCCCGCCGCGCACGGCCCAGAGCACGTCCGAGAGGTGCTGCTTAACCAGCGGGATCTCGGTCTGCACCGCCAGCTCGATGTCTTGCAGGTTCGTCTCTTCGCCGCGGTTGCGCGCCGCCCCGGTCAAAACCCACGCGCTTCTTTTTTGGTACATGATACCGCGCGTGCCGTCTATCGGGTCAACCACGACGCGCCACGCGGCGTCGCCTTCGGACGCGCCCCGCGGCAGCACCAGCCGCCCGCCCTCGATGCCCTCGGCGACGAGCACGAGCGGGGTCGCGGTGGCGACCTCGCGCTCGAACAGCTCGACGAGCAGCTCCTCGCTGACGCGGTCGACGGCGTAGATGGTGTCGCCCTCGGACTCGTCGTCGGAGACTTCGGCCAGCTCCTCGACGCGCGCGCGCTCGGACTCCGCGACCACGGCGTCGCGCACGCGCTCGTGGATGCGGCGGATCGCGGCCAGCAGCCCGTGTGCGTCGGCCGCGCCGCTCATCGGTCGTTCTCCCGCGCGGCGTGCCTGTAGTGAACCTCGGGGGCGGCGCGCAGCTCGGCCGCCTTCTCCTCCGGCGCGGTGTCGGAGAGGAAGTTGCCGCCGCCGATCTCCGGCCCGGCCAGGTACTTCAAAAGGTTCGGGCGCCGAAGCGGCGGGTGGAACTCGATGTGGAAATGAAACCCGCCGTAGTCGCCGCCGTCGGTCGGGGCCTGGTGCAGCGGCATGACGTAGGGGAACGGTATCCGCCAGAGGTTGTCGAACTTGATGAGCACCCGGCGGAGCACGTCCGCGAAGTCGCGCCGCTCGGCGTCGGAGAGCGACGCGAGGTCGGGGTGCGTCTCTTTCGGCGCGACGAAGACTTCGTAGGCGTAGCGCGCGAAGTAGGGCATGAAGGCGACGGCCGTGTCGTTCTCGCAGATGATGCGCCGCCCGTCCTCGCGCTCGGCCCGGAGGATATCCTGGAAGAGCACGCGCCCCGTCTCGGCGAGGTGCTTTTGCGAGACGCGCGCCTCGGTCTCGATGGTCTTGAAGACGAAGTTGTTGGCGTAAATCTGGCAGTGCGGGTGCGGGTTCGAGACGCCCACGGCCTCGCCCTTGTTCTCGAAGATGAGGACGTGTTTGACCTCGGTGCGGCCGCCGAGCTCGCGGTACTGCCCCTGCCAGACCTGGAGAAGCTCTTCGACCTCCGGCGTCTCAAGCTCGGCCAGCGTCAGGCTGTGGTGCGGGCTGTAGCAGACGACGCGCGCCAGCCCTTCGGCGGGCCGGTTGCGGTAGATGCCCGCCGGGCGGGGCAAGTCCCGCGGCGCGTCGGGGCTGGCGCAGGGCATGTCGTTGTCGAAGACGAACGTGCTCGTGTAGTCGGCGTTGCGCCGGCCGCTCACGCGCTCGTTGCCCGGGCAGAGGTAACAGTCGGGGACGTAGGCCGGCCGCTCCTCCTCCGCGTGCTCGATGGTGCCGCCGCTCCACGGGCGGTTCTGCCTGTGCGCCGCGATGATGACCCATTCCTCTCGCAGCGGGTGCCAGCGCTCTTCCCAGACCATAGGCTCTCAACCGAAAGTTTCGGGCCGCGGGTTAAAGGATTTTGGATTTTAGATTTTTGATTTTTGATCGGAAGGCGAGGGCGTACGGAATTTCTTCCAATCGCCAATCAAAAATCTAAAATCAAAAATGTCTTTTCTTCCCCGTCACGCCAGCGTCAACGACAGGCGCGTCACCGAAGCGGGCGCGAAGCGGTAGACGAGGGGGCCGGCGCCCGCGTTCACCGGCTCGTCGCGCGGCTCGACGGCGCGCGGGTTCGCGAAACTGTTGTGCGC
>JALZHT010000493.1 GCA_030860645.1 Acidobacteriota bacterium | reverse complement strand
CGTTGATCGTGCCGCGCATGTTCTCGAACAGTCCCTCGTCAATGACGGTGCAGAGGTCGGAGGCGACCTTCTGGCCGACGCGGTTCGAGTAGTTCGAGAGCTTCTTCCAGTTGAAGTCGGCTTCGAGCCCGTGGCCGACCGCCTCGTGCAGGAGCACGGCCGAGTCGCCGGGGCCTAAGACGACCGTCTGCGGGCCGGCCTCGACCTCCTGCGCGCCGAGGTTGAGGACGGCGAGCTGCGCGGCCTCCCTGGCGATGGCCGCCGCGGCGCGCTTCTTGTTGAAGTATTCGAGGCCGATGCGGCCGCCGCCGATCTCGTAAGCCTGCTGGCGGTTCTTGCCCTCCTCGGCGATGCAGGAGGCGGTGAAGGTGAAGACCGGCTGCATGTCCTGCCAGAAGCGCCCCTCGCTGTTGGCGTAGGCGAGGTACTTCACCTCGTCGGCGAAGAAGACCTGCGTGCGGATGATCTTCGGGCTGTAAGCCTTCGCCGCCTCGTTGGCCTCCTTGATGAGCGCGAGCTTCTTGCCGAGGTCGGCGCTGGTCACGGGGTCAACGACCGGGTAGAGGTTCTTGGGGCGCAGCTCGCTGACGCCGAGCGCCTTGACGCGGGCCGCGCGGTCGTCGGCGATGGCGGCGGCGGCGGCGGCGGCCTCCATCATCTTCTCCATCGAGAGGTCTTCGGAGAAGGCGTAGCCGACCTGGTCGCCCTTGATGGCGCGGACGCCGACGCCGGATTCGATGCCGCGCCGGGCCGACTTGACCTGATCCTCCTCGAACGAGAGGTTCGAGTTGATGCGGTACTCGAAAAAGAGATCGGCGAAGTCCGCGCCCTTCGCGAGCGCCGCGCCGAGCAGGCGGTTCAGCTCCTCCTTGCCCACCCGGAAGTAGGTGTCGAGCACGGGGAGGTTCTTCAACTGTTCGCCCGCCACGACGCGGCCGAGCCACACGTCGCTGGTGGCGACGGCGGCCAGGGCGAGCGAGCCTTGCACCATGAAATCGCGCCTCTTCATACGCATCCTCATCCTTCCGGGCCGCTCGTTGCGGCGACCCCGCGTCTTTCGTCGGGGAGTTTCGTTTATCGGGTTGCCGGCCCGCCGCGAGGCGCGGGCCGCTCGGTCGTCGGTGGCTGGGCAGACTGTAACAACTGATTAGTACAGGGCGGAATGTTTTGAGCTTGAAAGCCGGCCCCGCGGGCCGCGCGCCCCCGCGCCGCCTGACGGGAAGCCGGGCAGTATAGTTCCGAAGGGCGTGCGCCGGCACGGATTTGTGACGAAATGCGGGATTCGGTGACGAAGCGCCGCCGGCCCGTGACGGGCCGCGCGCCGCGCCCCGGCCGGGGGCTGTGCCGTATCGCTTCAAGTGTAGGGTTAGCTGTCGCGTAACCCGACACGCGGGCCGCGCCGGGCCGCCCGGTAAGTGGCTGTCGGGCGGCGGATTAAAGGACTTTCCGGCGCGGCATGAGAGTTGTAACTGACGAGGCAGGAGGTAGGACATGAGAACATTTCATCTGAAGGGCAAAATCGCGAACGCCGTCCTCTCTCTCTCCCTGTTGTTCGGCATCGGCGTCGCGCTGGGCACGGATGCCCAGGCGCAGTGGCGGAACGACAGCTACCGCCGTCAGCAGCGCGAGTACGAGCGCGAGCAGCGTCGCCGCCAACGTGAATACGAGCGCCAGCAGCGCCGCGCCCAGCGCCGTGCGGAGCGCGGCGTCTACGACGACTACGGCTACCGTAACGACGGCTACGCCTACGGCCGCCGCACCCGCGACGGCTACGGCCACTACGGCGGCTCCTTCGACCTGCGTCAGACGGCTCTGAACGCCGGCTACAACGAGGGCATGAAGGAGGGGCGCGAAGACCGCAGCCGCGGCGAGCGCTTCAACTACACGGACGAGAGCGACTACCGCAGCGCGACGAAGGACTACAGCTCGCGCCTCGGCGACCGCTCGCTCTATCAGCAGTACTTCCGCCAGGCGTTCCAGAACGGCTACCGCGACGGCTACAACGGCAACACCGGCTACAACAACGGCGGCTACTACGACCCGTACAACTACTAGGCGGGCCGCCACAACTCTCAACCGACGGCGGGGGCGCGTGATTCGACATCACCGCCCCGCCTTTTTTAGTTTCGGGTTGCGGGTTAAAGAGATTTTTGATTTTTGATTTGCGATTGGAAGAGCGGCCCGGCGCTCTCCCAAATCAAAAATCAAAAATCGCAAATCTAAAATCCCCTAACGCGGAACGCGGAACTTGTTCGCATCTGGCACCGTGCTTGCTTCCTGGTATCTGTTCTGGCGCGGGCGGCGGTAAAATGCGCGAAAACGGGCGCGGGCGTCGCGGGCGCGGCGTACGGATGCGCGGCGGGCACGTCCGCTAAGTGAACAAACGCGGAAGGAGTGGCGGGGCGATGGCGGGAGACGAGGCGGCGAAGGCGGAAGGCGGCGCAGACTGGCGCGAGAATCTGGTCGAGACCGAACGCGGCATCGCGGAACTGCTCCGGGCCACGCGCCGCATCGCCGTGCTCGGGATGAAGACCGAGGCGCAGGCGTACCAGCCGGCCTTCTACGTGCCGCAGTACATGGCCTCGGCCGGCTTCGAGGTGATCCCCGTGCCCGTCTACTACCCGGAGGCGACGCACATCCTCGGGCAGAAGGTCTACCGCAAGCTGGCGGACGTGCCGGGCGAGATCGACCTCGTCAACGTCTTCCGCCGCCCGGCCGACATCCCCCCGCACGTCGAAGACCTGCTCGCCGCGCGCCCGCGCGCCGTCTGGTTCCAGTCGGGCATCCGGCACGACGCGGCGGCCGAGCGTCTCGCCCGCGCCGGCATCAAGGTCGTGCAGGATCGCTGCCTCATGGTCGAGCACCGCCGCGCGCGTTACCCGCGCTGACAATTTTTTCATCAACCGCCGGTTTTCATTCCAACACGGACGAGGGGAGAGATCATGAACGTGAAGCTGAAGAAGTTAAGCGAGCAGGTGGTGGTCATCACGGGCGCGTCGAGCGGCATCGGGCTGGTGACGGCGCGGATGGCGGCGCGGCGCGGCGCGCGGCTCGTCGTCGCGGCCCGCGCCGAGGAGGCGCTCAAGCAACTGGTCGAAGAGATCAGGGCCGCGGGCGGCGAGGCCGAGTACGTCGTCGCCGACGTGGGGCGCGAGGACGATGTCTGGAACATCGCGAAGGCGGCGCACGACCGCTTCGGCGGCTTCGACACGTGGGTCAACAACGCGGGCGTCTCGATCTACGGCCGCATCCTCGACCACTCGACCGAGGACATGCGCCGCCTCTTCGACACCAACTTCTGGGGCACGGTCTACGGCTCGCAGATCGCCGCCATCCACCTGCGCCGGCACGGCGGCGCGCTCATCAACGTCGGCAGCACCGTCTCCGACCGCGCCATCCCCGTCCAGGGCGTCTACAGCGCCTCGAAGCACGCTGTCAAGGGCTTCACCGACGCACTGCGCATGGAACTCGAAGCCGAGGGCGCGCCCGTCTCGGTGACGCTCGTCAAGCCCGGCTCCATTGATACGCCGTTCCCCGAGAACGCGAAGAACCTGATGGAGAAGGAGCCGACGCTGCCGCCGCCCGTCTACGCGCCCGAGACCG
>JALZHT010000492.1 GCA_030860645.1 Acidobacteriota bacterium | reverse complement strand
GCGCACACGCACGCCGCGACGGCGCACGCCGAAAGAAACCTGTACTTCATTCGCCTCGACTCCTGTCGCTGGATTGTCGCTAGAGTATACCAGAACAGATAAAAGTTTCGAGTTGCGGGTTCCGAGTTTCGAGTTAAAAATCGAATCGTCTTGAACTCGAAACTTTAAACTCGAAACTCGGAACTGTTTTACGCCCGCCCCGCCACCTCGCCGGTCTGCGTGTTGACGCGGACGCGCTCGCCCTCCTTGATGAAGAGCGGGACGCGGACTTCGAGGCCGGTCTCCAGCCGCGCCGGCTTGAGGTCGCGGCCCGAGACGCGGTCGCCGCCCACGCCCGGCTCGGTCTCGGCCACGGCCAGCTCGACGAACTGCGGGAGCTGCATCGCCACGGCCTCGCCGTTGTACTTCAGGATTTGCAGTTGCAGATTCTCCTTCAGGTAGCCGCGCTCGTCGCCCACCTGCGCGGCGGGCAGCGTGAACTGCTCGAAGGTCTCCTCGTCCATGAAGTGGAAGCCCTCGGCGTCGGCGTAGAGGAAGGAGGCCGGCGCGAGCGCCACGTCCGGCTCGGAGAACTTCTCGCCCGAGCGGAAACTCTTCTCCAGCACCGCGCCCGTCAGGAGGTGGCGCAGCCGCGTGCGCACCAACGTCGTCGCCCCGCGCGCCGACGGCGACGCGAACGTCACGTCCACCACCGCGTAAGGCTCGCCGTCCAACTCGATCATCATCCGCCGCTTCAACTCGTTCGCACCGATCAGGGCCACCGTCTCTCTCCTCCGCTGCGCGCCGCGCAAACATCCCCGCACGAGTGTCGGGACTTTCCTGCGCCGCATCTTAGCCGCCCGGCCCGCGCCGTGTCGAATCCCGCGCGCCCCGGCGGCCCGCGCCGCGGGAACGCGCCTTGCACGGACGCGTCGGCGGCTCTGCAAACGACATTCGTACAGGAGACAGAACCATGCACAAACTTCAACCCAGGCTGTCTCTCACGCTCGCCCTCGTCTGCGCCCTCGCGCCGGCGCTCGGCGTCTCGGCGCAACAGCGGCGGGCCGCGTCCGCGGGCCGCGACTGGTCGGCCGTCGAGGCGCTCGCGCCGGGCGAGAAGCTGGTCGTCCGGACGAAGGACGGCGACCGCCTCGCGGGCCGCTTCGTCCGAGCCACCGACCTGCTGCTCGTCGTCAGGCACGACGAGACGGAGATGTCTCTGGTGCGCGACAACGTCCGGCTCGTCCAGCTCAACCGCGGCAAGTCGCGTCTGAAGGGCGCGCTCTTCGGCGCGGCCATCGGGGGCGGGGCCGGCTTCGCCGCCGGAGCCGTCGTCTACTTCCCTTACCGCGACGACATCGCGGGCGTCACCGTCCCGGCCTTCACGGGCCTCGGCGCGGCCATCGGCGCCGGCATCGGCGCGGCCCTCGCCAAAGGCAACAAGAACGTGACCGTCTACGAAGCGCCGTGAGGAATTTTAGATTTTTGATTTTTGATTGGAAGAAGGCGGCCGCCTTCGCTCCTGATTTCAAATCGCCAATCAAAAATCTAAAATCTAAAATTCCTCAGACCTGGTCGTAGTCGAACTTCAGCGGGGCGTCGGAAGGGTGGACGCTGATGCGGACCGACTTGGAGGCGGGCGTGTTGCTCTTGTCGGCGACGCTGCGGACGGGGACGAGGGCGTTGGCCTCGGGGAAGTAGGTGGCGGCGCAGCGGCGCGGGATCGGGTAGGGCACGACGAGGAAGCGGCGCGCGGTGCGCGTCTCGCCCTCGAAGTGGCTGACGAGGTCAACGACCTGGCCCGCCGAGAGGCCCTGCTCCGCCGCGTCCTCAGGGTTGAGGAAGACGACGCGCCGCTCGTTGTGAATCCCGCGGTAGCGGTCGTCGAGGCCGTAGATGGTCGTGTTGAACTGGTCGTGGCTGCGCACCGTCATCATCAGAAACTGCCCGGGCGCGAGGCGGTGGCGCGGCAGCCCGTGGACGGTGAAGTTGGCCCTGCCCGTCGAGGTCTGGAAGACGCCCTCGCGCGCCGCGTTCGGGAGGTAGAAGCCGCCGGGCGCGCGCACGCGCCGGTTGTAGTCCTCGAAGCCGGGGATCGTGCGCGCGATCAGGTCGCGGACGCGGTCGTAGTCCTCGACCAGCCACTCCCACTCGACTCCGCCGCGCCCGCCCAGAGTCGCGCGCGCGAGCCGCGCCACGACGGCCGGCTCGCTCAAAAGGTGTTCGGAGGCGGGCGGCAGGTTCCCGCGCGAAGAGTGCACCACGCCCATCGAGTTCTCGACGCTCACGAACTGCTCGCCCGACTTCTGCACGTCCACCTCCGTGCGCCCGAGGCACGGCAGGATTAAAGCCTGCCCGCCGGTGACGAGGTGCGCGCGGTTGAGCTTCGTCGAGACGTGCGCGGTGAGGCGGCAGCGGCCGAGCGCGCGGGCCGTGAACTCGGTGTCGGGCGTGGCCGAGAGGAAGTTCCCGCCGACGGCGAAGAAGACTTTGACGCGGCCGTCGTGCATGGCCCTGATGGTCTCGACCGTGTCGAGGCCGTGGCGGCGCGGCGGCTCGAAGTTGAACTCGCGCGCGAGCGCGTCGAGGAAGGAGTCGGCCGGGCGCTCCCAGATGCCCATCGTGCGGTCGCCCTGCACGTTCGAGTGGCCGCGGACGGGGCACGCGCCCGCGCCCGGCCGCCCGATCTGCCCGCGGAGCAAAAGCAGGTTGACGATCTCCTGGATGTTGGCGACCGCGTTCTTGTGCTGCGTCAGCCCCATCGCCCAGCAGACGATAGTGCGCTCGGACTTGACGTAAATCTCCGCGGCCGCGCGCATCTGCTCGCGCGCCACGCCGCTCTCCTCGACCAGCTCGGCCCAACTCATCCCGCGCAGCGCGCGCGCGAACTCCTCGAAGCCCGCCGTCTTCTCTCGGATGAAATCCCAGTCGAGCACCTCACCGGGCCGGCGGTCTTCCTCCTCCAAGACCTCCTTCATGACGCCCTTGAGCAGGGCCACGTCGCCGTTGACGCGGACTTGCAGGAAGAGGTCGGTCAGGTCTGTCCCGCCGCCGACGAAGTCGAGCGGGTGCTGCGGGTGCTTGAAGCGCCGGAGGCCGGCTTCGGGGAGCGGGTTGACGTGGACGATGCGGCAGCCGCGCCGCTTCGCCTCGCGCAGCGTCGAGAGCATCCGCGGGTGGTTCGTGCCGGGGTTCTGGCCGATGATGAAAATCGCGTCGGCGAGTCGGAAGTCGTTCAGAGTCACCGTGCCTTTGCCGACGCCGATGGTTTCGGTGAGGCCGCGGCCCGAAGACTCGTGGCACATGTTCGAGCAGTCGGGCAGGTTGTTGGTGCCGAACTGGCGGACGAAGAGCTGGTAGAGGAAGGCCGCCTCGTTCGAGGTGCGGCCCGAGGTGTAGAAGGCGGCCTCGTCCGGCGAGTCGAGCGCGTTCAGTTCGGCGGCGACCGCCTGGAAAGCCTCGTCCCAACCGACGGGTTCGTAGTGCGTCGCGCCGCGGCGCAAAATCATCGGGTGCGTGAGGCGGCCCTGCTTGCCGAGCCAGTAGTCGGACTTGAGCGAGAGGTCGGCGACGCTCCAGCGGCGGAAGAAGTCGGGCGTGACGCGCCGGGTGGTCGCCTCCTCGGCGACG
>JALZHT010000491.1 GCA_030860645.1 Acidobacteriota bacterium | reverse complement strand
GGTCTTTGGCCGTGCTCCCGTTCGAGCCGCTGTCGGCGGACGACGGCGACAGTTCCTTAGGGCTTGGGCTGGCCGACGCGATCATCACGAGGCTGTGCCGGCTGCGCGGGGTCAGGGTGCTGCCGACCTCGGCCGCGCTGCGGCTCGCGGGGGCGTGGCGCGAGGGGCGGGCGGCGGCCGGCGGCCTCGCGTTCGACGCGGCGCTCGAAGGGCTTTACCAGCGCGGCGGCGAGCAGTTGCGGGTGTCGGTTCAACTCGTCCGCGCGCGCGACGGGGTGGCCCTGTGGGCGGCGAAGTTCGACGAGGAGTTCGCGAACCTCTTCGCCCTCCAGGACTCGATCTCGGAGCAGGTCGCGGGGGCGCTCGCCCCGGTGCTCGGCGGCCGGGAGCGGCCCCGGCTGTCGGTCGTGCGCGACCGGGCGGAGGAGCGTTTCAGACGCTGCTCATGAGAGCCGCGGCGAGGCGGCGTGAGGCGTGATGGCGATAGCGACGATCAACCCCGCGACGGGGGAACTGCTGAAGAGCTTCGAGCCGATGTCAGACTCGGAGGTCGAGGCGAGGCTGCGGCTGGCCGCCGCCGCCTCCCGAGAGCACAGGCGCGCGCCGTTCGCCGCGCGCGCGCGGATGCTTCTGCGAGTCGCCCGGCTGCTCGAAGCGGGGAAAGGTCTTTACGCCCGCCTCATCACCACCGAGATGGGGAAGCCCCTCGCGGCGGCCTTGAGGGAGATTGAAAAGTGCGTCCGGCTCTGCCGCTACTACGCGGACGAGGCGGAGCGCCTGCTCGCCGACGAGTACGTCCCGACCGACTCGCGCGCGAGTTACGTCCGCCACGAGCCGCTCGGCCCCGTGCTCGCCGTGATGCCCTGGAACTTCCCCTTCTGGCAGGTCGTGCGCGTGGCCGCGCCGGCGCTGATGGCCGGCAACGTCGTCCTCCTCAAGCACGCGCCGAACGTGCCGCAATGCGCCCTCGCCGTCGAAGAGGTTTTCCGGCGCGCGGGCTTCCCCGAGGGCGCGTTCCAGACGCTGCTCGTCGAGGAGGTTGAGGTCGCGCGCGTAATCGCCGACCCGCGCGTCGCGGCCGTCACGCTGACGGGGAGCGACGCGGCCGGGAGCAGCGTCGCGGCCGAGGCGGGCCAGCACCTCAAGAAGACGGTGTTGGAGTTGGGCGGCAGCGACCCCTTCGTCGTCATGCCGAGCGCCGACCTCGCGGAGGCCGTGCAGACCGGCGTCCGCGCGCGCACGCTCAACAGCGGGCAGTCGTGCATCGCGGCCAAGCGCTTCATCATCGCCGAAGAGATTTACGAGGAGTTCGAGCGCCGCTTCGCCGCCGGGATGGAGGCGCTGCGTGTCGGCGACCCGCTCGAAGAGGCCACGGAGATTGGCCCGCTGGCGACCGAACAAGTGCTCAGAGACCTCGACTCTCAGGTGCGTGGTCTTGTGGCGGCGGGCGCGCGGCTCGTCCTGGGCGGCGGGCGGCTCGCGCGCCCGGGCTTTTACTACGCGCCGTGCGTCCTCGCGGAAGTTCCCGAGAGCGCGCCCGCCTACCGCGAGGAGTTGTTCGGGCCGGTGGCGCTGCTCTTCCGCGCGCGCGGCGTCGAAGAGGCGATGCGGCTCGCCAACGACACGCCCTACGGCCTCGGCGCGAGCGCGTGGACGAACGACGAGGCCGAGGCGAACCGCTTCGTCGAAGAGATCGAGGCCGGCTCCGTCTTCATCAACGGCCTGGTGGCCTCCGACCCGCGCCTGCCCTTCGGCGGCGTGAAGCGCTCCGGCTACGGGCGCGAACTCGGCGCGCACGGGCTGCGGGAGTTCGTCAACGTCAAGACCGTCCGGGTGCAAAATTGGCGTCAGCCGGAGGGCGTCGGGGCCGGAGAGTAAACCGGCCGGCCGGCGCGGAAGGAAGACATCAGATGTCGAAGCAGAAGGTCGTGGCGGAGAGTGCGCCCGCCCCCCTCGGCCCGTACTCGCAGGCCGTCGTCGCGGGCAACCTGATCTTCGCGGCGGGTCAGGCCGCGCTCGACCCGGCGACGGGCGAGTTGATCGCGGGCGGTATCGCCGAACAGACCGAGCGGGTGCTGCTCAACCTCAAGGCCGTCCTTGAGGCGGCCGGCAGCAGCCTCGGGCGCGTCCTGAAGACGACGGTCTTTCTCGCGGACATGAATGATTTCGCCGCGATGAACGAAACCTACGCGCGCTTCTTCACGCAAGAGCCGCTGCCGGCGCGCACCACCATCCAGGCCGCGAGACTCCCGCTCGGCGCGCTCGTGGAAATCGAGTTGGTCGCGGCCCTGTAGCGTTTTGCATTTAAGCGCGGACGTTTAGGGGCGGGCGGTGAAGTGATTCGCAAACCGCCCTCACGCCGTGCGTGAACGGCCCGAGCGGGCGGGGCCGCGCTTTCACTTCCTCCCCGCCCGAGCAGCGGCTTGACTTTCTCCTCAAATTCTTCCGGCAGCAGAATCCCCTCGATGAGTTCCCTGACGCGGCCGTCGCGGTCAATCAACACCGTCACGGGCAGCGTCTCACCTCCGTCGAAGGCGGCCCTGGTGTGCCGCGCGCCGAGCAGCACGGGGTAGTTGATTTTGAAGCGGCGGATGAACCGCCTCACGTCGGCGCGGTTCGTCGGCGGGTACGTGACGCCGATCACCTGAAGGCCGCGGCCCGCGTGTTCGCGCTGCCACCTGACGAGGTCGGGCACCTCGGCCCGGCACGGCGGGCACCAGGTCGCCCAGAAGTTCAGCAGCACGACCTTGCCCCGATAATCGCTCAGGCGGTGACGGCGCCCCCGCAGGTCTTTCAGCACCAGGGGCGGCGCCTTCGGCATCTGGCCCGAAGCCGCCGGCGTCAGCACGATGAGCAGAGTCAGGAGGGCCGCCTTCTTCATCACCCCGCCACCTCAGAACAGATACCTGACGCCGAGGAGGACATTCCTGTCGTTCCTGAGCACCAGCGGGCCGGCGTTCCGGACGACGGGTAATTGCACGCTACCTTCGATCACGAAGCGCGGGTCGGCCGCGTACTGGAGGCCCGGCGCGATGTAATACTCGGTCGCCTCGCTCCCGGCAACCTCCGCGCCTTCCACGCGGCCCGCCCCGCGGCGGACGAAGCTCGTCTCCAGAATGACGAACAACTCCCCGCCCGGCTGCTCGTACCTGAGGGGCAGCAGCACGTATTCCAGATCGGTGTTGACCCGCACCTCGTGCCCGGTGCGGAACCCGTCGCGCCCGGAGCGCAGGACGCCCTCGACGTTGCCGCCGAAGATGAGGCGGCCCCCCGCCTGAGAGAAACTGACATCAAGGTGCGTGGAGAAGCCGCCCGCTATCGGCGTCAGTTGCTGACGGACGAAGGCGGGCGCGTTAACTTCCGACGCGCCCGGGGCGGTCTTCCTGCCGGTCGGCAGCTCCAGCCCGAGCCGCGCCGCGGCCTGGCGGTCGCCGTAAGTTTTCACCGTCCGGTAGAAACGGTATTTGCCCCAGAGCGTGATGTTGCCCAGGCCGAAGCCGGCCCCGGAGTCCGCGCCGTCGTCGAAAGACGTGCGCGCGAACGGCACCTCGACTTCAATCTGCGTCCGCGGCGTCGGGGTGTAGGAGGCGCTCAACTGAAAGACCTGACGGCTCACCTCCAGGT
>JALZHT010000490.1 GCA_030860645.1 Acidobacteriota bacterium | reverse complement strand
CCCGCCCTACTGACCCGGAGTTAACAAAACACATTAACCATCTTTGTTATCGGACGCCGCGCCGGCCTCCAACTCCCTGACTACAATCTTCAGAGCCCCCAAAACATCTTCATTGGTGGAGCCCACACGGGTCAGACGCACTTCCACCGTCGCCCCCTCCGACGGTAGCGAGCGTCTGAAAACAAACGGCCGGGCGGGCGTAGGCCCTTCATTCTGTTGTCTTCTGGCGGCCCGCGCCCCGTCCCTGTTCAGCCCCTTCCGTGTGATTTCCGTGACCATGCGGCGCATCGAGGCCGTGTCGGGTTGACGTACGATTTGCAAAAGGGTCGACTTCACATTGATGTCGGCCCGCCGACATTCCTCACGTATCTCCTCAGGGAGCGCGGCGATCGAAAGCGCCTCGGTGACGGTGCTGCGGCTCTTCCCGACCTTCTTCGCCACGTCGTCGTGCGTATAACCGTAGCGCTCGCACAGGGCCAGAAGCCCGTCCGCCTCTTCCCAGGGCGTCAAATCCTTCCGCTGCAAATTTTCGATGAGCGCGATCTCTGCCACCGCCCGCTCGTCCACGTCCATCTCGATGCACGGCACTTCCCTGAGGCCCGCGGCACGCGCCGCACGCCAGCGCCGCTCCCCCGCGATGATCATCCAGCGCCCGCTCACTTCCGAAGGCTTGACCAGAAGCGGCTCCAAAACCCCCCGGTCGGCGATCGAGGCCGTCAGCTCCGTCAGATCGCCGATCTCGACCCGCGGCTGCAAGGGGTTCGGGTCGATCTGTTCGAGGGGGATCAGACGGCCGATGGGGGTCGGGCGCTGCCCCGACAGCTCCTCCACGTAGTGCGTATCGTGCCGCATGCGTATGCCCGCGGGAAGTCCTCTTCTAGACACGGCCCATCACCTCTTCGCAAAGTCTCGCGTATTCACACGCCCCGGAAGACTGCGGCGCGAAGGTAAAGATCGACTCCTTGTAGGCGGGCGCCTCCTCCAGGCGGACGCTCTTCGTGATCACCGTCTCGAACATCTGCGCCCCGAAAACGTTCCTGATCTGCTCGTAGACCTCCCGCGCTAAGGTCGTGCGCTTGTCGTGCAGAGTCACCACCACGCCCAGGACGCGCAGATCCGGGTTGGGACGCGCCTTGACCTTCTCGATGGTTTCGAGCAGGTCATCCGTCCCTTCGAGCGCATAATACGAAGGCTGGATCGGGATCAGAACGTGCGACGCGGCGACGAGCGCGTTCACCGTGATCAGGCCCAGCGTCGGGGGGGTGTCGATGAAGACGGCGTCGTACTTCCCCTTCAGGGAGACGAGCCGATCCTTCAGGCGGAAAGGGGCGTCGAAATCGCCGACCAGCTTGGCTTCGAGCTTCGCCAGGCTGATCCGCGCGGGGATCATGTCCAGCCCCTCGATGGGCGTCCGGTAGATGTAATTCACGAGGTCGCCGGCCCCGTCGACCATCATGTCGTAAGCCGAGAGGTCTACGGCGTCCGGGTTGAGGAAGGAGATCGAGCTGTTCCCCTGCGGGTCGAGGTCGACGAGCAGGACGCGGCGCCCCTTCTGCGCGAAGGCGGCCGCGAGGTTGATCGCCGTGGTGGTCTTCCCCACCCCGCCCTTCTGATTCGCGATGGCGATGACGGTGTTCAAACGGGAAATGTCCTTAGAAGCTCGCCGCGGCGCCCCCGGGGCGGCGTCACATCGGCAGGTCCCCGGCCTCCCCTATGACGTCGGGCCATTCCTCTTCCGCACCGGCCCCGGCCTCTTCCTCCTCCGCCGAGACCGTGTTGCGCGAGGCGCGGATCACCTCTTCGTTGACGAAGATCGGGCTGTCGGCCCTGAGCGCCAGGGCGATTGCGTCCGACGGGCGCGCGTCCAGCATCAGCGACTCGCCGGCCTGGTTGCGCATCTCGATCACCGCGAAGAAGGTGTTGTCGCGCAGCTCCGTGATCACGACCCGCAAGACCTTCGCCCCCATCTCCGTGATTAAATTGCGCAGGAGGTCGTGCGTCATCGGCCGCTGCGGCGCGATCTTCTCGATTTCGAGGGCGATGGCGTTGGCCTCGTACGCGCCGACCCAGATCGGGAGCATCGTCTCGCTGTTGATGTCCTTCAGGATGATGATCGGCGTCCCGCTGCTCGGGTCCATCATCAGTCCGCGGATTTTAACTTCAATCTCCGTCATGCGCCGCCTCCCCCTTTTCCCGCACCCGCCGCCTCAGACTACCATCTCACCGTACAGGCTGTTCGTCTTCGCCTCGACGACGCGCACTTCGACGAGAGCGCCCACCAGCCGTTCAGGGCCCCGAAAATTGACGACCTTGTGACAGGCCGTGTGCCCCTTTAAATCGTCCGCGCTCCGCGCGCTCTCGCCCTCGACGAGCACGCTCGCCCTCGTCCCCACGTACGAGGCATAAATCTTCCCCTGAATCCCCCTCTGCAATTTTTCGAGGGCCAGAAAGCGGCGCGTCTTTTCTTCCGCCGAAACGTCGTCGGGGAGTTCGGCGGCCGGCGTCCCCGGCCTTTCAGAATACTTGAAGATGTAGAGGCCATCATACTGACAGCGCTCCACTAAACGCATCGTGTCATCGAACGCCTCCGCCGTCTCCCCGGGAAAGCCGACGATGATGTCGCTCGTCAGTGCCAGCCTCCGACGCGCACCCTTAATCGCCTCGACGCGCCGTAAGTAGTCGCAGACCTTGTAGCCCCTGCGCATGGCCCGCAGCACCCGGTCGTTCCCGGACTGGACGGGCAGGTGAACCCAGGGGCATAGATTTTCGTGCTCGTCGAGGGCCGACACGATGTCCGCATGAAAATCCCTGGGGAACGAGGTCGTAAACTTGACGCGGGGCATCCCCGTCGAGGCCACCGCGCGCAAAAGTCTCGCGAAAGGCGTGGCCCCCCGGAATCCTTCCAGCCCGTCCTGAACCTTCGGCCGGTAACTGTTGACGTTCTGGCCGATGAGCTGGATTTCCTTGTAACCTTCGGAGGCCAGGCGGCGCACGTCACGCAGAATCTCGCCCGCGGGGCGGCTGCGCTCGCGCCCCCTCGAATAAGGGACGATGCAGTAGGTACAGAACTTATTACACCCCTCGATGATCGGCACGAAGGCGACGTGCGCCGAGCGGCGCTCGACCGGCGAAACGTCCCAGGCCATCTCCCCCGAACGCTCGCCCAAATCCAGCGCGCGCTTCGCCCCGCCGCGCACCCTCTCGATCAAGGAGGGGAGCCGCTCGGTGGCGCGCGTCCCGACCACCAGCCTGACCGAAGGGGCCTGTTCAAAAATGGCCTCGCCTTCGAGTTGCGCCACGCAGCCCATCACCCCGATTAAAGGCTGTGACCCTTTGCGGAGGCCCTTGACCTCGCCGATCCGCGTGTAGACCTTCTGCTCGGCGCGCGCGCGCACCGAGCAGGTGTTGAGCAGCACGACGTCGGCCCCTTCGGCCGTGTCGGTCAGGTCGTAGCCGGCCGCCCGCAGCCTCGTCGCGGCCAACTCCGTGTCGGCGACGTTCATTTGACAGCCGAAAGTTTCGATATAGACGCTGGTTCTTCCCATCCCGGCCTGCCTTTGCGGGGCGAGTGTAACAGAATTGACGATACAGAGGCGAGCACTTTTAGAGGCGGGGGCGGCGGCGCA
>JALZHT010000489.1 GCA_030860645.1 Acidobacteriota bacterium | reverse complement strand
CCGCGATGCCGTCCGAGTCGCCGCGGTCGGTGCCGTCCACGTCGCGGCTGTCGTCGCCGAGCGCGCTCAGGCGGCCGCCCCCGAGGGGCTCGGCCGACAGCAACAGGCCCGAATCGTAAGACACCTGCTCCTCCGCCTTGTCGGCGTGAATCTGCTCTGACATTGCACTCCTCCTCGCCTTTGTTGGGATTACGATGGGGCCAAGCTTAGTACGAGTGGCGCGAAACGACAAGGGCTTCACGGCCGGGCGGCCCCGCCCGCCGGGTCGGTGCGGCCGAGGATGTACGAGCCTTCGGCTTCTCTGATACGATGCCGCGCGCGTGACATCCCCTTAAAGGAGATCGAACCTTATGGACGCCAGCGAGGAGAGGGTTGAGGAGCGCGCGCGCATCCTCGTCGTGGGCGGCGGCTTCGGCGGGCTGTTCGCGGCGCTGGGGCTGGCCGGCGCGGGCGAGGTGACGCTCGTCGCCAACGAGGATCACTACCTGCACACGCCGCTGCTCTACGAGTACCTGAGCGGCGAGGTCGAGGCGTGGCACATCGCGCCGGGCTACAAAGAGTTGCTCGACGACCGCGTGCGCTTCGTGCAGGGCGCGGTGACGGACGTGGACTTCCGGGCGCGCGAGGTCGCGGTCGCGGGCCGCCTGCGTCGCTTCGGCTACGACTACCTCGTCCTCGCCGTCGGCGGCGTCACGAACTTCTGGGGCGTCGAGGGCGCGGAGCAGCACGCCATGCCCTTCCGCAAAATCCGCCACGCCGACGACCTCCGCCGGCGGATGATCGAGACGCTCGACCGCATCCAGCCCGACGCCGCGCCGCAGGACGCGCGCCGGGCCGCGACCTTCGTCGTCGTCGGCGCGGGCGCGAGCGGCGTGGAGCTGGCGACGAAGATGGCCGACCTTCTGACGGACGCCTTCCGCCGCCGCGGGCTTTCGGGCGAGCCGCGCGTCGTCGTCGTCGAGATGGGCCGGCAGGTCGTGCCCGGCATGGAGGCCGACATCCGCGCCGCCGTCGAGGCCGCCCTGCACGAGCGGCGCGTCGAGCTGCACACCGAGACGAGGGTCGTGCGGGTGCTGCCGCGCGGCGTGACCATCGAGCACGCCGGAGAGCAGACGGACATCGAGGCCGCGGCCGTCGTGTGGACGGCCGGCGTGAGGGTCAACCCGCTGGTCGAGCGGCTCGACGCGGAGAAGACCCGACAGGGCCTGCTCGTCGTCCGGCCGACCTTGCAGTTGACAGACCACCCGGAGGTGTTCGCGCTCGGCGACATCGCCCACTTCCCCGACGTGCCGCCGAGCCTCGCCGGGACGGCGCAGCTCGCCTTCCAGCAGTCGGGGACGGTCGCCTCGAACGTGCAGGCGCTCATTGACGGCGGCGTCCCCTCGGCCGGCCACTTCCGGGAGTTGGGCGAGGCGGTCAGCCTCGGCACGGACGACGCGGCCGTGCTCGCCGGCGGCCACGTCGTCGGCGGTCAACTCGCGCGCCAGGCCCGCTTCGCGCTCTACACGCAGCGCCTGCCGACGTGGCAGCACCGCCTGCGCGTCGGCGCGGCCTGGTTCTTCGGCGGCAAGACCCCGCGCCCGCTCGGACTGTGAGGGGGATTTTTGATTTTTGATTTTGGATTTGCGATTGGAAGAGGGTCGGGGACTTCGGCCCGCGCTTCAAATCGCAAATCAAAAATCAAAAATTCCTGAACTCGGAACTTTTTACACGGACTGACAAGGCGTGACACTCGGGGCTGACAAAATCGGTCACGCGACGATGGGAGTCGCGCCGTGCGAGGGTTGCCGTTTGACAAAATCCTTGTAAATCGCGGGCGTCGTCGTTCCTCCCGTACGGCGCGGCGCGTGGCACGGGGAGTGCCAAACGTGAGCCTCGCGCGGCGCGTTGCCGCGCGAAACCCGACGCTCTGTTCCGACCGTAATATTTTCGACGACGGCCTCACTGTCCGTCAGTTTTCCTGAACCCGACGCCGCGCGCCAGCGCCCCGGCCGGCGTCGCCGAGTCCGCCCGCCGCGGCCTCCCAGAGTGCTCCTCATGCCTTACGCCCCGAGCGAGATTCCGCTGCGGCCCGGCCCCACAGACGCGGGCGGCCCCCCGCCCGCCGACCGTCCCGACCGCAGCATCCTCATCGTGGACGACGAGGAGTCAATCCGCTGGCTCTTCGCCGAGTGCCTCGGCGCGCGCTACTACTGCACGACGGCCGCCAACGCCGAAGAGGCCCTCGCCGCCCTCGCCAGGGAGAGCTTCGCCATCGTCCTCGCCGATGTCTCGATGCCGGGCCTCTCGGGCGTCGAGCTTTTGCGCCGCATCGTCGCGCAGTACCCGGACACGGCCGTCATCATGATCTCCGGCATCGACCGCACGCAGCGCGTGCTCGACGCCGTCCGCATCGGGGCCTTCGACTACCTCATCAAGCCCATTGACCTCGACGTGCTCGAACTCTCGGTCGAGCGCGCGCTCGAACGCCGCGACCTCCTCAACGACGCCCGCCGCTACAAGCAAGACCTGGAGCGGCGCAACTCGGAACTAGCCCGCCGCAAGACCGAACTCGAAAGGCTCCAGGCGCAGATCGTCCACAGCGAGAAGATGGCGAGCCTCGGCCAGCTCGCCGCCGGCGTCGCGCACGAGCTGAACAACCCGGCCGGCTTCATCTACGGCAACATGGACTTCCTCGGCGAGGCCGTCGAGGCCATCGAGCGCCTGCTCACGCTTTACGACAGCGCGAACCTCTCGGAGGCGACGCGCGCGCAGGTCGCGGCGCTCAAGGGGGAGATTGACTACGAGAACACGCTCTCGGATTTGCGCTCGATCATCATGGACTGCCGCGAGGGGGCCGAGCGCATCAAGAGCGTCGTGCAGAACCTCCGCACCTTCTCCCGGCTCGACGAGGCCGAGTTCAAGCAGGTCGACATCCACGAGGGCATTGACTCGACCGTGCGGCTGCTCTCGCGCTACTACAGCGGAGGCCGCATCCGGCTCGTGCGCGAGTACGGCGAGCTGCCCGTGGTCGACTGCTACGCGGGCCAGCTCAACCAGGTCTGGATGAACCTGCTCGCCAACGCCGCGCAGGCCGTCGAGCAGGCGGGCGGCGGCGAGGTCACGATCCAGACCTACGTCGAGCGCGAGACCGTGATGGTCGCCGTCTCGGACACCGGCATCGGCATCGCGCCCGAGCACCTGCGGAAAATCTTCGACCCGTTCTTCACCACCAAGCCGGTCGGCGAGGGCACGGGCCTCGGCCTCTCCGTCACCTACTCGATTGTCGAGCGCCACGGCGGCTTCATCCGCGTGCGCAGCCGCCCCGGCCAGGGCACGACCTTCGTCGTCGGCCTCCCCACGGCCGGGAAGGGCCTTAAGTAATTTTTGATTTTGGATTTTTGATTGGCGATTGAAAGGGGCCGAAGGATTTCAAATCTCGGCTCCGAAACTTCAAATCAACGGTCGCCGATCAAAAATCAAAAATTCTCTCAGGAGTAAGCCTCAACGATGCCTTACAAGATCATGGTGGTGGATGACGAGCCGGCCAACCTGCGGCTCCTCGAGCGCCTCTTCCGCCGCGACTACGCGGTCGTCGCCGCCGCCTCCGGCGAGGAGGCCCTGCGCCTGCTCGAGCAGCACGACGTGG
>JALZHT010000037.1 GCA_030860645.1 Acidobacteriota bacterium | reverse complement strand
CGGCGGCCCCGCACGCCCGGCCGCCTTCACGCCCGCGGAGGAAACTTTCGGCGTCGTGCTGACGCCTCTCGGCACCGCCTTTAACAGCCACACGGGGATTGATTATCACCAGCCGTCGAGAAACGTCGTCGTCTCGGCAAACTCCCCGACGGGGCAGCCGAATAACTTCGAACTGATCGACGGCGGCGGCGCGCATCACCCGTTCTCGAACGTCGGCGGCCTCGGCGGCGCGCTCAAGCTGGCGACGGCCCGCGACGACGGGCAGGGCGCGAGTCTCGGAGGGTTCCGAGCGGGCGAGCTGTTCACCGGCACGGGCGTGACCGGAGTCGTCGCGCGCGTCGCGCCCGACGGCGCGGCGGTGCAGAACCCGTGGGTCACGCTGCCGGGCGAGGCGGGTCGGCCGGCCGGCCTGCACGTTGACCGCACCGGCGTCTTCGGCGGCGACCTGATCGTCGTCACGGACGCGGGCGGCGTGTGGCGGATTAACGCCGCAGGCACCGCCGCGCTGGTGGCGTCCCTCAGCACCCCGCTCGCCGGCGTGACGACGATTCCCGACGACGCCGACAGGTACGGGCCGTGGGCGGGGAAGATTCTCGCCGGGGCTAAGGAGCAAGGGGCCGTCTACGCCGTTGACGCGCAGGGCGGCGCGTCCTCTCACCCGCTCGGGATTAACCCCGAAGAGATCGAACTCGTCCCCGCGCACGAAAACTTTTTCGGCCTCGACCCGGCCGACGGCAAGCTTTGGGGCGCGCCCGCCGACGCGTTCGCTACCCTGATCGGCGACGTGGTGGTGGCGCAAGACTCGCCCGGCGTGCTCGCGCGCGTCCGTTGGAACGGGACGGAGTTCGAGACCGCACAGCTCGCGCAGGTCGCGCGGTGGGGCCAGATTACTTTCGCGCCCGCCGGGGTGGCCGAGCTGCGCGGCGTCAAGCAGTTCTACGACAAGCTCGCCGTCGTGCGCCACGCGCCCGTCATCAACAGCGGGAGGGTGGAGGGCGCGCTCTGGCAGTTGAGTGCGGAGAACGTGACGCTCGGCGGGACGGACGTGATCACGTCTGATCTGCTCGTGCCCGGCACGCCGGCCGTCGCGGTCGCCGACGCTCACCCGAACTTCGGCGGCGTCATTGAGGGCGTCGAAGACTCCCAGCCGAACGGCTACACGGTCAACATCGGCGGCAACGCCTCCCTGCGCCACCTTATCACCCGCACGAACCCCGTCGAGTTGGAACAGGTGACGGCGCCACCCGCCCCGTCGGGCTCGCGCGACCTGTCTGTCAGCAGTGAAGGTCAGCCGGTCGGCGATTTCTCAACGCTACGCAACCTGAGCCTGTCGGGCAAGGCCGGCGCGGTCTCCGTGCCGCCGGGCACGTACGGAAGTTTCTCGGCCGGCGGCCGCACGGCCCTGGTTCTGGGCGTGGAGCAGGCGGCCGAGCCGGCCGTCTACAACCTGCAAAGCTTGTCCCTCTCCGGCGGCAGTGAGCTGCGTCTGGCCGGCCCCGTCGTACTCACGGTCAGGGGCGACGTGTCGCTCACAGGCTCGACCGTCGGTGCGGCGGACAACCCCCGCCGCCTTCTGCTCAAGGTCGCGGAAGGGGGCGTCAGGGTCGGCGGCGGGGCCGTGCTCTATGGCGTGGTGCGCGCGCCGCGCGGCGCCGTCGAGGTCGCGGGGCGTGGCCGCGTCCGCGGGACGGTGATGTGCGACCGCCTGAGCGTCAGCGGCAACGGCGTCTTGCAGGTGACGGAGAACGACGTGCCGCCCCCGCCCGTCAACCGCCCGCCGGCCGTGGACGCCGGGCCTGACCAGACCACGACGCTGCCGGCCGACACAGTGAGCCTGAACGGCACGGCCAGCGACGACGGCCTGCCGCAGGGCGGCGCACTGAGTATCAACTGGAGCGCGTCGAGCGGGCCGGGGCCGGTGAGTTTCGGCAGCCCCGCGAGCGCCGCGACGACCGCCACTTTTGTCGCCCCAGGAGTCTACGTCCTTAAACTGACGGCCTCCGACGGCCAACTGATGCGCAGCGACTCCGTGCAGGTCGAGGTCGTCGCGCGCAACCAGCCCCCGGCCGTGGACGCCGGGCCGGATCAAACCATTCTACTGTCCGATACCGCCACGTTGAGCGGCTCCGTGAGCGACGACGCCCTGCCCCGCGGCTCGACGTTGACGATTAATTGGAGCTTGGTGAGCGGCCCCGGCGCGGTCACGTTCGGCAGCCCCGACCGGGCCGCGACGACCGCCGCCTTCGACGCCGCCGGCACCTACGTGCTGCGCCTTCAGGCGTCCGACGCCGAACTGACGGCCAACGACGAGGTGAACGTCACGGTGCTCCCGAGGCCCAACCGCCCGCCGCAGATTACGAGCACCCCGGTCACGGAATTCACGCCCGGCTCGGCCCCGGCCGGCAACGGCGAACCGGTCAACCTCGCGCCCTGGACGGTTCAGCAGTTCGGGGGCGGGGGCGCGGTCTGGCAGAAGAGCGCGGCCAACGACAGCGTCACGCAGTTGCACAACTCCGACCCCACGATGCTCCTCAGCGACTTCGACCTGAGCAACGGGCAGATGGAGGGGACGTGGCGCGTTGACACGCAGAGCGACGACGACCACATGGGCTTCGTCTTCGGCTATCAAAACTCCGGGCAGTTTTACCTCTTCGACTGGAAGCAGTCGGACCAGCCCGACGGCCTCGGCTTCGCCGAGCGCGGCATGAGCCTCAAGGTCTTTAACGCCGCCACGCCCCCCGACGGGGCCGACTTCTGGCCGACGGCCGGCAACGGCGCGCGCGTCCGCACGCTCTACCACAACACCGTCCCGTGGCAGGACTTCACCGACTACGGGTTCACGCTCCAGTTCCGGCCGGGCCAGATCAAAATCACCGTCAGGCAGGGCGAGACCGTGCTCGCCGACTTCACCGTCAACGACGCGACCTACGCCGACGGCCGTTTCGGCTTCTACAACTACTCGCAGGAGCAGGTGAGATACTCCGGCTTCCGCCGCCTCTCGCTGGCGCAGGGCGTTTACACCTACGACGTGGAGGCCGCCGACCCCGACGACGACGCGCTCGTCTACTCGCTCGACGCCGCGCCGGCCGGCATGTCCATTGACCCCGCGACCGGACTCATCACCTGGCCGGTGACGCCGCGCGAAGCCGGCCGGCACAACGTCGTGGTGCGCGTGCGCGACCCCGGCGGCGAGTCGGACACACAGAGCTACACGCTCACCGTCAGCGACCCGACCAGCGGGCCCGCCTTCAAGGTCTACACGCTCGACGCCGACTTCGACCGGGGCAACTTCATCAACGTCACGCACACAGTCCCCGACCAGTTGCAACTCGACGAGTCGGCGCGCACCCTCAACTTCATCTGGGTCGCCGTCTCGTCGAAGGGCACCATCGTCAAGATCGACACCGAGACGGGGGACGTCCTCGGCGAGTACTTCACGTCACCCGCGGGGCAGCCGCGCAACCCCTCCCGCACGACCGTTGACCAGAACGGCAACGTCTGGGCGACGAACCGCGACGGCAACAGCGTCCTCCACGTCGGCCTCTCGGAGAACGGCCAGTGCGTGGATCGGAACGGCAACGGTGTGATTGACACCTCGGCCGGCTACGGCGACGTCCGCCCGTGGACGAACGCGGGCGGGGCCGACACGAACGGCGGCGTCACCACCGCGCAGGACGAGTGCGTCATCCACTACACGCGGGTCAACTCCTCCGGCACCCGCCACGTCTCCGTCACCAAGGACAACGACGTGTGGGTGAGCGGGACGGGCGGGCAGCGCTTCGACCTCGTTGACGGCAAGACCGGCCTCGTCAAGCGTTCGGAGCCTTCCGTCGGCTACGGCGGCTACGGCGGCCTGATTGATAAGAACGGCGTCATCTGGTCGGCGCGGCCCTTGCTCCGCTGGGACACGGCCAAGCCGCTCACGGGGCCGAACGGCGGGAATTGGACGGGCTACGGCCACGACAGCTACGGCCTCTGCATCGATAGCCGTGGCAACGTCTGGAACACCTCGCTCGACGACAGCCTGATCCACAAGTTCGCGCCCGACGGCACGCACCTCGGCTCATTCAATCACGGCTCTCCCTGGGCGCAGGGTTGCGTCGTCGATAGGAACGACGACGTGTGGGTCGCGCATTCGCTCTACAACGCCACGGTCGGCCGCCTGAAGAGTAACGGCGTGTTCATCGGGAACGTCGCCGTCGGCAGCGGCCCGACCGGGGTCGCGGTGGACGCGAAGGGGAAGATTTGGGCGACGAACCACAACAGTTGGAACGTCTCGCGCATCAACCCGAACCTCGGCCCCCTGGGTGCCGACGGCGTGACGCGCGTCGGCCAGGTTGACCTCACAACCCGCGACCTCGGCGGCTACCTGTACAACTACAGCGACATGACGGGCAGCACGCTCTCGGGCGCGCCCGAACAGGGCACATGGTCGGCCGTCTTCGACAGCGAGCGGCAGGGAGCGGAGTGGGGGCGCGTCGGCTGGACGGCGCGGGTCTGCGGCGACGGCCTGCTCACCGTCTCGGTCGCCATCGGCGAAGACGGCGCGACCTTCAGCCATCCCGTCGTGGTCTCGAACGGCGACGACCCCGAACTGCCCGCCGGCCGCTACGCGCGGGTGACGGTCAGGTTCGAGCGCGCGTCGAGCGGCGAAAGCCCCGTCCTCTACGACCTCTCCATCGGCACAAGTGGTTTCGACTTAGAGACACCCACCAACCTCGCGCCGGACGTGGACGCCGGCCCGGACCAGACGCTTAACGGCGTGACGAAGACCACCCTGCGCGGCGCGGCCTGCGACGACGGGCTGCCTAGTAACCGCAGGCTCGCCGTCTCGTGGAGCAAGGTGAGCGGCCCCGGCGCGGTCACGTTCGCCATGCCGAACTCCGCCACGACCGATGTCACCTTCGCCGTCCCCGGCACCTACGAGCTGAAGCTGACGGCCTCCGACTCCGACTTCACCCGCACCGACACGGTCGTCGTCGAAGTCCTGCCGGGGAACGAACCGCCCGCCGTCAACGCCGGCCCCGATCAGACGGTCACGCACCCGGCCGCGGCCGCGCTCGACGGCACCGTCAACGACGACGGCCTGCCGCGCGGCGGCACGCTCCTCATCACCTGGAGCAAAGTCTCCGGCCCCGGCGGCGTCGCCTTTGCCGATCCGAAGGCAGCCGCCACCGACGCCCGCTTCGGCGCGCCCGGCGTCTACGTCCTCAGGGTCACGGCCAGCGACACTGAGTTAGCCGCCCACGACGAAGTGACAGTGACGGTCGGCGGCGAGAACCAGCCGCCCTCCGTTAGCGCCGGCCCAGACCGGACGATCACTCTGCCCCACACCGCGTCCCTCGACGGCACGGCCACCGACGACGGCTGGCCCGAGGGCAGCGCGCTCGCAGCCTCGTGGAGCCAGGTGAGTGGCCCCGGCGTGGTCACCTTCAACAATCCGAATCAGGCCGCGACTATCGCTTCCTTCGCCGAGCCGGGCGACTACGTCCTCCGTCTCACGGCCAGTGACTCCCTACTCTCGGCCTCCGACGAGGTTAGTGTCACCGTCAACCCGGCTGTCCCGCCGCCCGTCGTCTCCATCACCGGCCTGCCCGACGGGGCCGAGGTGACGACCCGCGTCAACGTCGGGGGCACGGTCAGCGCCGGCAGCACCTGGCGGCTCGAATACAGCACTGGCGACGGCACCACAGCACCCTGGACGACTATCGCCTCCGGCAACACGCCCGTCACGAACGGGCTGCTCGGCGTCTTCGACCCGACCCTCCTGCTCAACGGCACCTACGCGCTGCGCCTCGTCGCCACCGACGCGGCCGCGCAGACGAGCGAGACCTCCGTCAGCTTCACCGTGACCGGTCAGCAGAAGGTCGGCAACTTCAGTCTATCTTTCGTCGACCTCAACGTGCCCGTCGCCGGGCTGCCCATCCAGGTCACGCGCACCTACGACAGCCGCGACAAACGCGCAGGGGATTTCGGCGTCGGCTGGACTCTCGGCCTCAGGAACATCCGTGTCGAGGAGAGCGGCGTCCTCGGCGCTGACTGGGAGCAGACGCAGAGCGGCAGCTTCCTGCCGACATACTGCCTGCGGCCGACCAAGCCCCGCTTCGTCACTGTCACCTTCCCCAGCGGCCGGGTCTACAAGTTTCAAGTCGTCACCAGCCCGCAGTGCGCGGTGCTCACCCCCATCCAGTCGGCCACCATAGGCTTCGCGCCGCTGCCAGGCACCCACGGCTCGCTGGCAGCCCTGGGCGGGGATGACACCCTGGTCTTCGGCGGCGCGCCCGGCCCCGCCGAGTTGAGGCACTTCGAAACCTTGGAGTTGTACAACCCTTCCCTCTACCGGTTCACCGCCGAGGACGGCACGGCCTTCATCATCGATCAGGCACTCGGCGTGCGGGCCATCACCGACCCGAACGGTAACACGCTGACCGTCAACGCCGACGGCGTCACGCACACCTCCGGCAGGAGCATCACCTTCACGCGCGACGCGCAGGGGCGCGTCACGCAGATCACCGATCCGAACGGCAGCGTGATGACCTACGCCTACGACGGCAACGGCGACCTTATCGGCTTCTCCGACCGCGAGGGCCGCGCCACCGCCTTCGCTTACGACTCCTCCCACCGCCTGCTGTCCATCACAGACCCCGGCGGCGTCCGGCTCCTCAGTAACGAGTACGACGCGGACGGGCGGCTGCTCGGCCACACGGACGCCTCCGGCAAGGTCGTCAGTTACAGCCGCGACATGGCGAACCGCGTCGAGATCGTCACAGACCGCCTCGGCCACGCGACCCGCACCGAATATGACGAGAGGGGGAACGTGGTGCGCACGGTGGACGCCGTCGGCGCCGTCCGCTCCTACACCTTCGACGCCGAGGACCAAGTCTTGAGCCAGACCGACCCGCTGGGGAAGACCACGTCCTTCACCTACGACGGCGACGGCAACCTGACCGGCGTGACGGACCCGCTCGGCAATGTCACGCGCATGACTTACAACCACTTGGGTCAAGTCCTGACGCTCACCGACCAACTCGGGCGCGTGACCGTCAACGCCTATGACGGAGCGGGCAACCTCCTCTCGACGAAAGACCAGCTCGGCAACGAGACACGGTTCACCTACAGCGCCTCCGGGGGGCTTCTCACGTCGAGGGCCGACGCGCTCGGGAACACGACGCGCTACGAATACGACGCGGGGCGTCTCGCGCGGGTAACCGACGCGAACGGCAACACGACGAGCTTCACCCACGACGCGAACGGCAACACGACAAGCCAGTCCGTGCGCCGCACCGCGCCCGGCGGCGCCGCCGAGGTGCTGACCACCGCCACGGAGTTCAACCGCCTCGGCCAGCCCGTCAAAGTCACCCACCCCGACGGCTCGACCGAGTTGACCTTCTATGACCAACGCGGCAGGCCCAACGCCACCGTAGACCAACTCGGCCGCCGCACGACCTACGAGTACGACGAGGCGGGGCGGCTTACGCGCGCCACGCACCCGGACGGCACAACGGACGCGTCCGTCTACGATGAGGAGGGGCGGCGCACCAAGAGCATCGACGGGGCCGGGCGCGCCACGCTGTACGCCTACGACGCGGTCGGGCGGCTGGTGAAGACCACCTACCCGGACGGCTCGATCACCACCGCCTACGACGGCAACGGCCGCGTCGCGGCCGTCACGGATGCGCTCGGCCGCGTCAGGCGCTTCGAGTACGACGCGGCGGGCCGCCGCACGAGGGCCGTCAACGCGCTCGGGGCCGCGAAGACCTTCGCCTACGACGAGGCCGGCAATCAGCTCTCCATGACGGGACCGCTCGGCCGGCTAACACGCTACGAATACGACGCCGGCAACCGTCGCACCAAGACGATCTTTCACGATGGGACTAGCATCGAGGTCGCCTACGACGCGCTCGGCCGCGTCACGCGGCAGATCGATCAGGCGGGCCGCGCGACCGGGTACGAGTACGACGCCCTGAACCGCATCGTGAAGGTCGTTGACGCCCTCGGGCAGGCGACGAGGTACGCCTACGACGAGCTGGGCAACCTCGTCTCGCAGACGGACGCGAAGAACCGCACCACCAGCTTCGAGTACGACGGCATGGGCCGGCGCACGAGACGGACGCTGCCGCTCGGAATGTCCGAGACCTACGCCTATGACGTGGGCGGGCTGCTGAGAACCCAAACCGACTTCCGGGGCAAAGCGACCACCTACACCTACGACCTCATGGGCCGGATGCTCAGCCGCGCCCCCGACCCGAGCCTGGGCGAGCCGTCGGTGAGCTTCACCTACAACGCCGCGGGGCAGCGCGCGACGATGACGGACGCCACGGGCACGACCTCCTACACCTACGACAGCCGCGACCGCCTCACCAGCAAAGCGTCGCCTCAAGGGACGCTGACGTACACCTACGACGCGGCGAGCAACCTCCTGAGCGTCGCCTCGTCAAACCCCGGCGGCGTCTCGGTCAGTTACGCCTACGACGAGTTGAACCGCCTCAAGGCCGCGACCGACCGCCGGCTCGCCGACGGCGAGACCGCTTACGCCTACGGCGTCGAAGGGGAACTCCACAGCACGGTCACACCGAACGGGGTTAAGAGTGAGTACGCCTACGACGCGCTGGGCCGCCTGACCGGCCTCACCGCGAGCAAGGCGACGACGCTGGCGAGCTACGCCTACACACAGGCCCCGACCGGCAACCGACTCTCCGTCACGGAACTGAGCGGGCGGACGGTCAACTACACCTACGACCCCGTTTCCCGGCTGACGGGCGAGACCGTCTCCGGAGCCACCGGCGCGTCGCCGAACGGCGCGGTCAGCTACACCTACGACGAGGTGGGCAACCGCCTCACGCGCGCCTCGTCGCTCCCCGGCGTCACCCCGCAGTCTTTCACCTACGACGACAACGACCGGCTCGCCGGCCACGCGTACGACGACTCGGGCAACACCACGGCCGCCCAGGCCGGCTCGTACGACTACGACTCGGACAACCGCCTCGTCTCGGCCGGCGGCGGCGCGGTGCGCTACGCCTATGACGGCGACGGGAACCTAGTGTCGAAGACCGTCAACGGCGTGACCACCCACTACCTCGTGGACACGAACAACCGCACCGGCCACGCGCAGGTTGTCGAGGAGATCGTCGGCGGCCAAGTCCAAAGAACCTACACCTACGGCCGCGACCTAATCAGCCAGCGGCGGCTCGTCGGCGGCGCGTGGGTGAGCAGCTTCTACGGGTATGACGGGCACGGCAGCGTCAGGTTCCTGACCGACGATTCAGGGGCCGTTACCGACACCTACGACTACGACGCCTTCGGCAACCTCCTCGCCTCGGCCGGCCCCACGCCTAACGAATACCTCTACGCGGGCGAGCGGCGCGACCCCGAGCTGGGGCTGTACTACCTGCGCGCGAGGTATTTGCAAACGGACACCGGCCGCTTCTGGACGATGGACAGCTTCGAGGGGAGCACCTCCGAGCCGGCGTCTCTCCATAAGTACGTCTACGCTAGCGACGACCCGATCAACCGCGTGGACCCTTCGGGTCACAACAGCGAGGTAATAACCGGACTCCAGACGCGTCTCGTGCTGGCGACACTGCTTCTCGGGATGTCCGCCGTCGTGCTGAAGGTGGGCACGAGGAGCAGGGCGGAAGCGACGCTCCCGAGCTACTTTTTTTCCGACAGGGGCAGCGACACCGACGCCTCCTCCGCGCCCCAACCGGAGCCGCCGCCGGCCCCGAAGTCGCTCCCCATCCCTTTCCCCTTCCAGCCCGAAACGGAGAGTGAGGAGGAGGAGGAAGAGAAGTACGAGGTATTCTACCGGGCGATGTCCCGGGAGGAGTATGCTAAGGTGGAAAGGGCGAACGGACGCCTCTCGCTCAAGCAGGGGGGGAAGGCTAGGGAATCCTTCGTCACGCAAGACTACAACTACGTCGTTACCCGGTGCCTGTTCAGGAACCCAAAAGACTACCCCATCATCGTCCGGTTCCGGATGCAGTTGGGAACGACGTTGGCTCTACTCTCGCGAGGCGGGTTGCACAACTCGGCGTACGACAACCTGCCCCACCTCCGGATGCTGCCCAGGCTCCGTGACGGCGATCCGAATCAGGTGAATATCAAGTACGAATACGACGCGATCACCTACGGCCTGCGCAGCGGCACCATCCACATCTTCAACGCCGGTGTCAAAGGCTTCCGCAAGATAGCGGACAATGGCGAACTACTGCCGGGGTACTAGCGAAATGACATGGCCGCGTTGCCACGATGCGGGCAACGCGGCCGCGCTAATCCCGCACCCGCGGGGGAACGACAGTTCAGATGGGCGCGGCCGCCGCTCGGGGCCGAAGATTGGGGCGAATGTAGATTTATGGACGAGAATTTCCGGCGCCTGTACGGCCAACTGCTCGCGGAAGAGATCAGTACCAGCCAATTCTTGCGCGAGTTGAAATCCGTGCCCGACTACAGTGACTACCTTCTCGCGGCCATGGACGAACAGCGGCGGCTCAGGAACTTGCCCGCGATCAGTAAACTGATCTGGGGAGTGGCCGACGCGCCCTCGCGAAAGTTCACGCCGCTCATGTGCGATCTGCTGGATCATCACCGCTATGACGGGTATATGGAGGCGATTGCCGACCTGCTCTTCGACATCGGCGATGAGCGGGCCGTTCCCTCCCTCATACGCGCCCTGAGTTACCACGTGGAGGGCGACAGCAGTCACCAATTCAACAGGAAGTTGATCTATGCCCTCAACCGGATTGGGACGCCGGCAGCCATCGAGGGTATCAGGTCGGCGGCGCAATCACCGCATGCGCTCATCCGGGAAGCGGCTAACGAGGTTCTGAGGGGGAAGCGAATTAGGTGAAACCTACGCGACTCGTAGAGCAACTGCTCCACACCCGTTTGCCGGCACCGAACTCCGCGCAACTTCCGGACGTCACCCCTAGACAGTCGTTAAGTTTCCTCCAGCGTTGCCTACGTCGCCGCCGCCGGGTCGGGGCGCTGGTAAGGGTAGTGTTCTATGGAGGGGTGTGTCAGGGAAAAACTTCTCTCATGCCGGCGGCGCGAGGCATTCCCCCCGACAGAGTCCGTCGTCAGGCCCCTCCACGCTTTAACTCATTTACTCGCAACACAGCCTGTTTATTCACCCTTGACGACCCCGCCGTGCTCGCCATTACTCCTCTTCATACCTGAGGAAGTTAGCGGCATTCTGCTCCAGGTTCTCCCGCCCGTGGTCGTACCTCATCACCGTTTTCGGGTCCTTATGCCCCGACATCATCTGCACCTGCCGGTAGCTGAGTCCCTGATCTAAGGCGCGCGTGATAGCCGTCCTCCGCAGGTCGTGCGGCGAGAGCTTCCCCACGCCCGTGAACCTCCCCCACTTCCTGACTAAGTGCCAAGCCATCGTCGCCGAGAGCGGCTTGTCGAACTCCAGCGTGCGGTAGTTGGTGTGCGGCTGGAAGACGTACTGCTCGGGGCCGCCCGAGTGCTGCACCTCCCTCCGCTTCCGGTCGAGCCGCAGGTACTCGTCAATCGCCTGCTTGACGTCAGAAGGTATGGGCTGTGTCCGCTCCCTGCCGCCCTTCACCTTCAGCCTCACGACCCATCTGCCGTGGCTCCACCTGATCTGCGATAGCCGCAGCGAGCACGCCTCCGAGACACGCAGGCTCGTCCGCAGCATGAGGAATAGGAGGGCGTAGTCTCTTGCCCCCTCTGGCTTCCCACGGTCGGGGCCCGAGAGCAGGTGACGGACCTCCTTCACCGAGAGCGCCCTCCCGCTCAGGTCTTCAGGCACGGCCGGCGGCGGCACGAGTTTAGCGAGTGCCGGGTTCGTCGGGACGTACCCGCCCATCACTAAGTAATCGAAGAGTGACCTGACGACCGACAGCTTGAACGAGACGGTCGAGGCGCTGCGCCTGCGCTCGATGAGGTGGTCGCGCCACCGCTGCACGTCAGCGGGCGTGACCTCGGCCGGCTCCTTCTGCCTCTGGAAGGTGAAGAACTCACGGACGACCCTCCGGTAGGCCCTGCGCGTCTCCTCCGAGACGGAGCGCTCACAAAAGGTCTCCGCCACCCGAGAGTCAAAGTGTCGGGACAAAGTAACCGAAGAAGGGAGCTGGCCTGTTAGGAGCCGAGAACCGTTTTCATCAGGCATCGAGAAAGGAGAAGCCTCCCGGCTGAACTTTCCGTCCAGAACGGCAGGAAATATGCGCCCCTTCCCTCTTTCGCGTCAAGCGAATTATTAAGGAAAGCATGATTACCTTAAAGACTATCGGGAAAGGCGAAAAACATCTGTGGAAGTCTTTTTCAGCGTTACTACTATCAATTATTTAGTGTCTGTGGAACGTCGTGAAACATGGCGGTAGAGCGGTTCTCAGAATCTGATTTCTGAGATCAGGCGGGACATAAATGATAGCTTTGCTGTGGTGCGAGAGGAATGTTACTGCCTTAGCCCGCCCACCACTCCCGCCGGTCGGAGGTGTAGCGCCGCCTACGCCGCAACCGGTAAGTACGAAGCAGTATCAGGGCCGCCGACAGGCTCGCTAAACTGAGCACCGTTACTACCGACACGGGGCATGAATGAAGTGTAGCAGAAAGAAATCCACGTCCCTCGCGTCAAAATGCTTATTAACCTAAGTTGCTGTAGGTAAAAGCAATCGAGTTGATATTGACGCCAAAGACTCTTTCCATTATCGGAATTGACATAGAGTAGGATGATTTTAGATGAGGAACGCCACCGTCTTCAACGGTTTAATACCGTGAAACAAAACTCTGTAATGACTATTTTGAGAGATGGACGGGCCGAATGGGCCGCGGGGAAATGAACCTCGGGTGGTCTCTTCACGCTCCAAATTGCCGAGCTACTTCCCTGCCTCGGGCGTGAGCTTCTCGTGGCGGCAGCGCGCCACCCCCTTCTCGTAGCCTTCCGGGTACCACATCCCCGTGCCGAAACAGTCCGGGCACTTCGTGGCGTCCACTTTCGGGGTCGGTGCGGGGGATGCAGGATCTGCTGTCTCGGCCTCAATTTGCCGCTTGTCCTTCTTCCAGAGGCGGCGGCGCAGGTGCTCGGCCAGGAAGGCCGGGACGCTAGAAACGGTCGTGCGCCCGGCCGCGATCCTCAACTCCGTGACGAGCACTTCGGCCAGTTCGGCCCAACGCTGTCTCTCCGCGGCAGACAATTCCCTGCCGGTGATCTCTTTCGTCGCCTCTCTCACAGCACCCACGAAATCGGCGAGAGCCTCATCATCATCAGTTCTCTCAGTATTTGTCTTAAAAGAAGTCTTGAGTTTAGCGGAACTATCTTTGTTTTCAGTGAGTTTACCCATCCCAACCCATCCCGATTGCTGGGTTGGGTCTAGACCCAATTGCTGGGTTGGGTCGGGATGGCTTGGGTCGGGTTGGGATGGGTTGGGATGGGTAGGGTCAAAGACCTCTTCCGGTGTGAAGATTTCATAAACGGAACCGTCGTGGTCTCCAATTTCAAGGTTCCGCTTGATCCAGCCGTTGGCGAGAAGAATCTGGAGATTAACCGCAATAGTGTTCTTACTTTTAATATTCGACCATTCCATCAGTTCACGCTTAGTGGCCTGTATGGTCCGGACGGGGACAATGGCCCCGCGGGTGCGCTGGTAGAGAGCGTTGTAGAGTTTGTAACTGGTGCCGGGGAAGTGACCCTTCGGCATTGCGTCGCGATCAATGCTGTTCGCTCTCTTATTAAAATCCCGAGTCGGAGCCACTCTGGGCTGATTTTGAATTTGAGCAGGTTGGGTTGGGATGGGTTCGGCCGGGCTGGGTTGGGATGTGATGGGTTGGGATGGGTCGGGT
>JALZHT010000488.1 GCA_030860645.1 Acidobacteriota bacterium | reverse complement strand
GCCCTGCGCCTCGTCGAGGCTTGGGCGGCGGCGCACGCGCTCCAGCCCGGGGCGCGCGCGCGCGTCCGCGGCTGGGTCTCCTTCCGCTTCCCGCACCCCCTCAACTACGAGAACCTCGTGCAGCTCAAGCGGCCCGACGCCGACCTGCCCGAACTCATCCAGGGCCTCGACGAGCACCTGCGCCGCCGCGACGGCTTCCGCCTCACCGACCCGCGCTACACGCCGCGCGAAGTCCTGGACGAAGCCAACTACTGCCTCTACTGCCACGAGCGCGACAAGGACTCGTGCTCGAAGGGCCTGCGCGACCCGCAAGGCTCTTTCAAGAAAAACCCGCTCGGCATCAAGCTCGAAGGCTGTCCGCTCGACGAGAAGATTTCCGAGATGCACCTGCTGCACAAGGACGGCGACTCGATTGCGGCGCTCGCCGTCGTCGTCATAGACAACCCGATGTGCCCCGGCACGGGCCACCGCATCTGCAACGACTGCATGAAGTCGTGCATCTTCCAGAAGCAGGAGCCGGTCAACATCCCGCAGGCCGAGACCGGGGTGCTCACGCACGTCCTCGAACTGCCCTACGGCTTCGAAATCTACTCGCTGCTCACGCGCTGGAACCCGCTCAACGCGAAGCGCCCCTACGCGCTCCCCTACAACGGCAAGAACGTCCTCGTCGTCGGCCTCGGCCCCGCCGGCTACACGCTCGCGCACTTCCTTCTGAACGAGGGCTTCGGCGTCGTCGGCATTGACGGGCTGAAGATCGAGCCGCTCGACGAGGGGTTGACGGGCGCGGGCGGGCGGCTCGTCCCGCGCGCCGTGCGCGACGTGGGCGAGCTCGAGACCGAGTTGGACGAGCGCGTGCTCGCCGGCTTCGGCGGCGTCTCGGAGTACGGCATCACGGTGCGCTGGGACAAGAACTTCCTGACGCTCATGCACCTCACGCTCGCGCGCCGCGAACGCTTCCGCTTCTACGGCGGCGTGCGCTTCGGCGGCACGCTCGAAATCGAGGACGCCTGGGCGCTCGGCTTCGACCACATCGCCGTCGCCACCGGCGCCGGCAAGCCGACCGTCGTCGGGATGAAGAACAACCTCATCCGCGGCATCCGCAAGGCGTCGGATTTTCTGATGGCCCTGCAACTGACGGGCGCGGCCAAGCGCGACTCGATGGCGAACCTGCAAGTCCGCCTGCCGGCCGTCGTCATCGGCGGCGGGCTGACGGCCATCGACACGGCGACCGAACTGTTCGCCTACTACCCCGTGCAGGTCGAGAAAATCCTCGACCGCCACGAGAAGCTGGCCGCCGACTTCGGCGAGGAAGAAATCTTCAAACGCTTCGACGACGAGGAGCGCGCGACTTATGAAGAGTTTTTAGAACACGGGCGCGCGGTGCGCGAGGAGCGGCGGCGCGCCCGCGCGGCGGGCGAGGAGCCGGACTTCGTCCCGCTTGTCCGCGGCTGGGGCGGCGTGACCATCGTCTACCGCAAGCGCCTGCTCGACTCGCCCGCCTACCGCCTCAACCACGAGGAGGTCGCCAAGTCGCTCGAAGAGGGCATCCAGGTAGCCGAGAACATGTCGCCGGCCGAGGCCCTGGCCGACGAGCACGGCGCGGTCGCCGCCCTCCTCTTCGAGCGCATGATGCGCAACGTGGACACCGGCAAGTGGCACGCGACGGGCGAGCTGGTGCGCTTCCCGGCGCGCACCGTCTGCGTCGCCGCCGGCACCAGCCCGAACACGATCTACGAGAAGGAGCGGCCCGGCACCTTCGCCCTCGACGAGTGGCGCGAGTTCTTCTCGCCGCACAAGGTCGAAAGAAACGGCGACGGCCGCGCCCGTCTCGTCCCGGCGGCGAAGGGCGAGCGCGCCTTCTTCACGTCGTACGAAAAAGAAGGGCGGTACATCACCTACTACGGCGACAACCACCCCGTCTACGCCGGCAACGTCGTCAAGGCGATGGCCTCGGCGAAGGACGGCTACGGGCACGTCGCGGCGCTCTTCGAGGAGGAGTTAAAGGCCCTGCGCGACGAAGACCAGCCGGCGCGCGAGGAGGCGTTCGCGCGGCTCACGGCGCGGCTCGAAGACGAACTCGTCGCGCGCGTCGTGCGCGTGGATCGCCTGACCGACACCATCGTGGACGTGATCGTCCGCGCGCCCGCGCAGGCGCGCAAGTTTCACCCGGGGCAGTTCTACCGCCTGCAAAATTACGAAACGGACGCCGCCGAGGTGGACGGCACGCGCCTCACGATGGAGGGCCTCGCCCTGACGGGCGCGTGGGTGGACAAGCAGGCCGGCCTGCTGAGCCTCATCGTGCTGGAGATGGGCGCGTCGTCGCGCCAGTGCGCGATGCTCAGGCCGGGCCAGCGCGTCGTCGTCATGGGGCCGACGGGGACGCCGACCGAAATCCCCGAGGGCGAGACCGTCCTGCTCGCGGGCGGGGGCCTCGGCAACGCCGTCCTCTTCTCCATCGCCAGGGCTTTGCGCGAGCGCGGCAACCGCGTCGTCTACTTCGCCGGCTACAAGAACGGCAAAGACCTCTTCAAGCGCGAGGAGATCGAGGCCGCCACCGACCAGGTCATCTGGTCGACGGACACCGGCGCGGAGATTGAGGCGCGCCGCCCGCAGGACGCGCACTTCCGCGGCAACATCGTGCAGGCCATCAAGACCTACGCCGAAGGGAGCTTGGGCGAGAGGATGTTCGACCTGCGCGACGTTGACCGCGTCATCGCCATCGGCTCCGACCGCATGATGGCCGCCGTCAAGCAGGCCCGCCACACGGTGCTCGCGCCCTACCTCAAGCCCGGCCACGTCGGCGTCGGCTCCATCAACAGCCCGATGCAGTGCATGATGAAGGAGGTCTGCGCGCAGTGCCTCCAGCGGCACGTAGACCCCGAGACCGGCCGGGAGAGCTTCGTCTTCTCCTGCTTCAACCAGGATCAGTTGCTCGACGAAGTGGACTTCCAGAACCTCAACTCGCGCCTGCGCGCCAACACCGTCCAGGAGAAGCTGGCGAACCTGTGGCTCGACCACCTGCTCAGGGAGGCGCACGGCGGGACGACGGCAATTTAGCCGGGACGGCCCGCGCCGCGAGTTTTCCCGGCCTTCCAGGGCTGTTTACTGTTTCGACCGGGCGCGCTCCGAAGTGAGCTTCCTGTAAGCTTCGTCGCGCGAGAGGCCGAGTTCGCGGGCCGCGCGTTTGAGGGCGGCGCGGGGGTCAAGCCCTTCGGCTTCGAGCGCCGCGACGCGCGCCGCCACGCTCGCCGCCGCCGTCCCGCCCGTCCCCTCCTCCTCGATCACGTGGCGGTCTATGACGAGCACCAGTTCGCCGCGCGCCGCCCCCTCGCCGGAGAAGCGCGCGGCTAATTCACTCAAGCGGCCGCGGACAATCTCCTCGTGCAGCTTCGTCAGCTCGCGCGCGACCGCGGCCTCGCGCTCGCCGAGGACTTCGCGCGCGTCGGCGAGGGCCTGCGCGACGCGGTGCGGCGTCTCGTAGAAGATTAAAGTGGCGCGCAGCGCGCGGACTTCTTCGAGGCGGGCGCGGCGCGCGTGCGCGCGCGGCGGCAGGAAGCCGCCGAAGTAGAACTCGTCCGTCGGGAGTCCCGAGGCGGTGAGGGCCGCGACGAAGGCGGCCGGGCCGGGCA
>JALZHT010000487.1 GCA_030860645.1 Acidobacteriota bacterium | reverse complement strand
GAGGCGGCCCGCTTCCTCGCCTACGGGTGCGCGCCGACGCTCGCCTGCGGCTCGGCGCTCGCCGAACTCATCGAAGGCATGGCCGTCGAAGAGGCCGCGCGCCTCGCGCGCCGGGATGTCATCAACGCCCTCGGCGGCCTCCCCCCCCGCAAGCGGCACGCCGCCGCCCTCGCCGTCGAGACCCTCCACGCGGCCCTCCAACAGCTCGCCTGAGAGACAGAAGTTGGTGGCCGCCCGCACGGCCGCGATGCTATACTCCGCCTCACCGGCCCACCACTTCGGAGATGAGGATGTCCCGCAAAGTGAAACCCACAGTAAATTCATTCGTCCCGCCCGAAGATTACCTGGCCCTCGAACGCAAGGCCGAGTCCAAGAGCGAGTATTTCGACGGCGAGATTCACGCGATGACCGGCGCCAGCCGGCGGCATAATTTAATTACGCTGAACGTCGCGTCAGAGCTTCGCGCAAGGTTGCGAACAAGCAACTGTGAGACCTACGCGAATGACATGCGTGTTAAAGTCTCTTCCGGGAACGTATACACCTACCCCGACGTGGTCGTGGTAGGTGATGAACCTAAGTTAGAGGATGAGCACCGGGACACGGTACTCAACCCAACCCTGCTGGCCGAAGTTCTTTCGAAATCGACAGCCAACTATGACCGAACGGTAAAGTTCGGCCACTACCGCGCGCTCGAATCACTGGCCGAATACCTTTTGATCGCGCAGGACGAGTACAGGGTCGAGCAGTACACAAGGCAGCCGGGTGGGCGATGGCTCTTGACCGACATCCGTGGACTCGAAAGCGTGGTCGAGTTAACGTCCGTCGGCTGCGCCCTCCGGCTCGCTGAGATTTACGAGAGGGTCGAGTTGTAGAACGGCCGGCACATTAATTTCGGGTTTCGAGTTAAGGACGGGGCCGCGGGTGGAGCGGGCGGGTTGGTCTTTGGGAAAGTCCGACCCGCCCGCGGCTCTGTTTTTAACCCGGAACCCGAAACTATCTAGGGCGAGACGCGGCGGGGGCGGGTCTCGGCGGGGATGATGTCGCGGCCGGTGTGGTACTGCGGGCCGCAGCGGCGGCGCGGCTCGGTGCCGATGGCGAAGGTCTTGGTGCGGATGACGGGGCAGGTGTCGTCGGCCAGGAGGCCCGTCGTCGGGTCGATGTCGAGCGTGATGGTGCCCGAGAGTCGGGAGGGGCCGCCGGGCTGCGCCGCGCCGCGGCCTTCGGGGCCGGGGCGGCCGCGCGTCGAGGGGGTCGCGTTCGGGAGGGGCGGCATTTCCGAGGGGTCGGGCGGCGAGGGCAGCGGCCACGGCTCGTCAGGGTCAACCTCCTCTTCCTCCTCCGACGAGTCTTCGGTCGTCTCCTCCTCCTCGCTCACGGCCGTCGGGGCGGTGCCGCGGACGAACAGCTCGACGCGCTTCGAGGTCGCCTCGGGCGCGGCCAGGAGGCCCGTCGCCGGGTCGATCTCGACCTGCTCGATGTCCGAGGGCATCTGCCAGTCGCCGGCCCACTCGGGGTGCGTTTGCAGCGCGGCCGTCATGAAGTCGGCCCAGATGGGGAGCGCCGAGTCCGCGCCGGTCATCCCGAGCTGCGAGCCGTCGTCGAAGCCGACGTAGACGACGCAGACGAGGTTCGGCGTGTAGCCGGCGAACCAGCCGTCGCGGCTCGTGCCGGTCTTGCCGGCGACGTTGGCCTTGAAGCCGCGCGCGCGCACCTTCGCCGCCGTGCCGCGGTTGACCACGTCCTTCATGAACGAGGTCATGATGTAGGCGACCTCCGGCTTGAGCACCTCGTTCTTCTCGGCGCGCGGCGCGGCGATGGTCGTGCCCGAGCCGGTGGTCACGCGGTTGATGACGACGGGCGTGGCGCGCGTCCCCAACTGCGCGAAGGCCGTGTAGGCCGAGGCGACCTGCAACGGCGTCGCCTCGTTGGCCCCGAGCGCGTGCGCGAGGTAGTTCCGCTTCGGCTTCGGCAGCCCCGCCTTCGACGCGAGGCTCATCACGCGGCCGATCGTCACCTCGTCGGCCACCTCGACCGTGACGACGTTGAGCGAGCGGACGAGCGCGTCGCGCAGCGTGACTTTCTTGTTCGTGTACTGCTCGCCGAAGTTGCCGGGCGAGTACTCCTGCCCGCCCGTGTGGAAGGTCTTCGGCGCGTCCTCGTAGGTGGTGGCGGCCGTGATGAGGCGCGGGACGGGGTCGTAGGCCGTGTTGAGCGCGGCCGCGTAGACGAAGGGCTTGAAGACCGAGCCGGGCTGGCGCATCGCGTCGGTCGCGCGGTTCAATTGGCTGCGCTCGTAGTCGCGCCCGCCGACCATCGCCACGACCTCGCCCGTGTCGGCCTTCATCGCCACCAGCGCCGCCTGGAGCGTGCCCGCCGGGAAGCGCCTCGACTGCACGCGGTCGAGCGCGGCGAGCTGCTTGACGACGGCCGCGTAGGCCGCGCGCTGCAAGTCCATGTCAATCGTCGTGTAGACGCGCAGGCGGTCGGCCGCCGAGGCGTCCGAGAGCATGTCGGCCAACTGCTGCTGCGCGTAGTCTATGAAGTAGGGCGCTTCCGACACGTCGAGGCGGCCCTTCGCCGGCGCGACCTTCAGCTCGCTCGCCATCGCGCGCGCGCCCTCGACCTCCGAGATCGCGCCGGCCTCGACCATCGACTTCAAGACCTGGTTGCGCCGCTCGAAGGCGACCTCCGGGTGGCGGTAGGGGTTGTAGCGGTTCGGGCTGCGGATGAGGCCGGCGAGGAGCGCCGCCTCGGGCAGCGAGAGCGCCGTCACGTCCTTGTTGAAGTACGCCTCGCTCGCCTCGCCGAAGCCCTTGATGGAGAAGCCCGCGCGCTGCCCCAGGTACGCCTCGTTGCAGTAGAGGGCGAAAATCTGCTCCTTCGACAGCCGCGTCTCGATGATGACGGACATGTAGGCTTCGGCCACCTTGCGCCGCAGCGTGCGCTCGGGCGAGAGCAGGAGGTTCTTGACGAGCTGCTGGGTGATGGAGCTGCCGCCCTGCCGCGCGATGGGCGAGGCCGGGTCGGCGTCGAAGCGGCGGAAGAGGGCGCGGACGATGCCGCGGACGTTGACGCCGTAGTGGTCGAAGAAGGCGCGGTCTTCGGTGACGGTGATGGCCTTGACGAGGTGCGGCGGCAAGTCCTGGAAGCCGACGACCTTGCGCCGCTCGCGCTGCGGCCCCGAGACCGAGCTGAGCAGTTCGGGTTCGAGCCACGCCGACTGGAGCTTCGCGCCGCCCGCGTCGAGGTCTTGAATCGCGGCGACGCCCTTGCCGCCCTTGCCGAACTGCACGCGGACGCGCGGGAACTGACGCCGCCCGTCAATGTCCGAGTCCTTGCTCGGCTCGATCTCGACGCTCTGGCCGCTGACGCTGAAGCGGCCGCGCGAGGTGTCGGCCTGCTGCGCGCGCTCGACGTAGCCGGCGCGCTTCAGACGACCGATTAAATCTTCGACCGAGAGGTTGTCGTTCGGCCTCAGTTGGCGCGGGGCGGCGTAGACGCCGGCGCTGCGCGTGAAGACCTCGCCGCGCAGCAGGCGGTCAATGCGCGCCGAGAAGACCCAGTAGTAGTAGCCGAGGAGGCCGGCGGCGAACGCCGTCAGGAAGACGACGGGGATGACGACGGCGGGGC
>JALZHT010000486.1 GCA_030860645.1 Acidobacteriota bacterium | reverse complement strand
GCCCGCAACCTCCTCGCGGGCCGCGTCGCCCGCGTCGAGCCTCGCGCCGAGCAGACGCTCGTCCACGTCCACGCCGGCGTCTCGTGGGTCGCCGGCGTCACGCGCCAGTCGCTTCAGGAATTACAACTGGAAACCGGCCAACCCGTGTGGCTGGCCTTCAAGACATACTCAGTCCGCGTCTTCGACGCGGAGTAGCCGGTAGCCAGTAGAACCACCCTCGCAGGGCTGAGAGCTTCAACGCCCTTTACGCGGGGCGCTGCTGTCTACTGTCTAATGTCTACTGCTTTTCCCTCCGCCGGCACGTTCTCCATCGTCCGCTCCATGAGGTGGTCGACGACGGCCGGGAGGCTGTTGGTTTCGCGGAAGACCTGGAGCTGTTCGTCGGCGGAGGTGCCGCGCTCCAGGATGGTGTGGATGTGTTCGACCTCCTTGCGCGAGCCGAGCGGGTCGAGCACGTCGTCTACGAAGTCGAGCAGCTCGCGGATGAGGTCGCGGACGGGCACCTCCTTCTGCTTGCCGAAGTCAATCATCTTCCCGTCCAGCCCGTAGCGCACCGCGCGCCACTTGTTCTCCTGGATGAGCGCCCGTCGGTAGAGGCGGAAGCCGAGGTTCTTGTCGATGAGCTGGTCGAGCTTGGCGACGATGGCCTGGAAGAGCGCGGCGACGGCCACGGTGTCGTCCACGCGCGTCGGGATGTCGCAGACGCGGAACTCAAGGGTCGGGAAGAACGGGTGGGGGCGCACGTCCCACCAGATTTTTTTGCCGTTGTCGATGCAGCCCGTCTTGACGAGCAGGTCGATGTAGCGCTCGAAGGCGGCGTAGGAGTCGTAGTGGTCGGGGATGTCGGTGCGCGGGAACTTCTTGAAGACCTCGGAGCGGTAAGATTTCAGCCCCGTGTTGAAGCCGAGCCAGAAGGGCGAGGAGGTCGAGAGCGCCAGCACGTGCGGGAGGAAGTAGCGCGAGGCGTTCATGATGTGAATCTGCCGCTCGCGGTCGGGGATGCCGACGTGGACGTGGAGGCCGCAGATGAGCAGGGAGCTGGCGACCATCTGCAACTCGTCAATGAGCATCTTGTAGCGGGCGTCGTCGAAAATCTGCTGATCCCGCCAGTGCGAGATGGGGTGGGTGGAGGCGGCGACGATGACCAGCCCGTTCTTGCGCGCGAGCCTGGAGAGCACCGCGCGCAGGTTCGTGATGTCGGCGCGGGCCTCCTCGATGTTGCGGCAGATGTTCGTCCCCACCTCGACCTGCGACTGGATCATCTCGGGCTTGATCTGCTCGCCCAGAATCGTGATCCCCTCTTCGAGGAAGGTCGAGACGTGCGAGCGCAGCTCGCGGGACGCGGGGTCAACGATCTGGTACTCCTCCTCGATGCCGAGCGTGTATTTTTCTGGCGTCATCTCGGTTCTCCCAAAGCCCCGGCCCCCGCGGGCCTTCACCGCCGCGCGAGGGCGCGCTCGATGTGCGCGCGGTCTTCGTCCGACAGCCCCTGGAAGTTGACGCCGACGCCGCGGCCGGGGTTGCTGTAGACGACCTCGCCGTTGCAGACCACGTCGCGCCCCTCGAAGGGGATGCGTAAGGTGAGCACCGCGCCCTCGGGGATTTCGGCCTGCGTGTTCATGTAGAGGCCGCCGGCGCTGATGTCGGTGGAGCTGGCGACGCCGGTCAGGTCGGCCCCGTCGAAGAAGACGTCTATGATGAGGCGCGAGCGCTCGTAGCGCCTCCGCTCGTCCTGCGGCGTCTGGCTGTTGACAAAATTCATGGCCGACTTCGCCTCCTCTCGGTGGAAAAGCTGAAACGCCCGCCCTACTTCCCGCTGATGATGAAGGTCGGCACCATCCCGCCGCCCGAAGAGACGTTGGCGAGTTCGGAGAACGAGAGGCGCGTGAAGGCCGAGCCGACGCGGCCGTAGAAGAGGAGCGGGTCGAGGTCGACGAGCTGTTCGGCGTAGACCACCGAGCCGTCCTCCCGCAGCGCCGGGAAGGTCTCGCGGGCCGTCCGCACGCGCTCCTGCACGAGGTAGTCGCCGTTCGAGAGCGCGGCGCGCAGGGCCTCCTCCCAGCCGATCTCGTCGTGGTTCCAGCCGATGTAGATGCCGTGGCCGCCGTAGTCGTCGTTCGGCTTGAGGACGAGGCGGTCGGCGTGTTCGGCGACGTACTCGACGAGGTCAATCTCGCGCCCGTCCTTCTCGGTCTTGCCCTGCCGCACCTTGCGCGTCCAGGGGACGTGGCGCGCAATCGCCTCGCGCTCCGCGGCCGTGAAGAGGCGCGCCCAGCGCTCGTTCGTGAGCACGGCGAAGAGCGCCTTCTTGTGGATGAGCTTGGAGCGGAAGCTGTTGACCATGCAGACGGCCCCGGCGCGGTAGGCGTCCAGGAGCGCCGGGCTTTCCCTCATCACCGGCAGGTACTCGTTGACGAGGAGGCGCTTGTAGACGATGTCAATCCCCAAGCCGCCCGCGCGCAGCCGGCCGCCCGAAAATTCCAACTCCTCGGGCGCGGCGATGACCGACGGGTGGCCCTCCGATTCGAAATACTCGCGGAACAGCTCGAACTCCTTCTGGGTGGGGAGCCCCTTGAAGTCTACGATGGCGATGGAGGGGGCGCGCTCGGGCTTGCGGCCGAGGAACTCCCGGTAGGCCGTCAGCAGCGTTTCGAGCATGAGCGGGCGGCCGTGGAAGCGCCGCAGGCGGTAGCGCTCGGCGAAGCCCCGCATGACCGGGAGTTCGGAGAAGATTTCGTAGGCCGCGTCGGCGTAGGCGATGCCGGCCGGGCTTTCGCCGTTCAACTCGACGAAGCTGTAGCTGTCCTCGAAGAGGAACGAGTCGAGGCGCGCGGTGGGCGAGACGGCGCGGTAGCCGGGTTCGATCCGCGCCAGCTCGCGCTCCACGTCGGTGAGGCCGAGTTCGTTGATGATCGCCTCGTCCTCGACGGCCGCGTCCTTCACCTTCTGGATCGCGCCCCAGACCGTCTCGCAGACGCGGCAGACGCGCGCGAAGTCCTCCTCGGTGACGAAGTGCGGGCGGAGGTAGGGCGAGAGGCGGCGGCCGCCGAAGATGAGCTTGGCGCGCTCCAGCCCCTCGTCGAGCATCCGGCGCGAGGATTCGGCCAAGTCGCCCTCCCCGAGCAGTTGGTGGTAGAACTCGACGGCCTCTTGCAGCATTCGTCCCCGGGGGCTTTCCGTTGATTTGAATCCACGAGCGGTGGGGAAAGAGTAGCACAGATGCGCGGCGGTGTGGAAAGAAGTGGCGGGCGCGCGGCGGGCTTCCGCCTCGAACAGTTTTTACGGCCGGGGCGTCGCCGCGCCGGTCAGCGCGAGCGCGACGTTGATTCTCTTTTTGAGGCGGACGACGCCGAGCGAGAGCGGGTCGGCGGCGGCCTCGCGCGCGAGCCGCCCGAAGTCGTGGCGGGTGAAGGCGCGGCCGTTGACCGTCTCGATCACGTCGCCGGGCTGTATGCCGCTGGCGGCCGCGGGGCTCTCGGGCCGGACGTTGACGACGAGCAGCCCGCCGCGCGCGCCGAGCGGCCCGGCACCCCGACTGGAGAGGCCGACGGCGTGCAGGCCGAAGGTCTTGAGCCGCATCGTGACGGCGAAGTTGCGGAAGAAGAGCTGCGGCCGGACGAGCACGGGGGCGTGCTC
>JALZHT010000485.1 GCA_030860645.1 Acidobacteriota bacterium | reverse complement strand
GTTGGCCTCGGCGACGAGCGCCTCGCAGGCCCGCGCGAGGTCGCCGTCCGACGCCTCGATGATGTCGAGCATGTCCTGCGCGCGGAGCTTGCCCGAGAGGCCGTCGCTGCACAGCAGCACGAGGTCGTTCTGGCAGAGCTGGATGCGGCCCGTGACGGGCGTGAGTTCGGGCTGCGCGCCGAGGGCCTGGAGGATGACGTTGCGGAACATGTGCGTCTCGGCCTCCTGCTCGCTGATCTGGCCCACGTCGACGAGCTGCTGGACGAGCGACTGATCCTTGGTGGCGAGCTTGATCTGGCGGCCGCGGATGATGTAGCCGCGGCTGTCGCCGACCTGGAGGAGGTTGAGGCCGTCGCGCCCGATGGCGGCGGCCGTCAGCGTCGCGCCCATGCCGGAGGTGGCCGGGTCTTCCTGGCTGCGGCGGTGGATGGCGAAGTTGGCGTAGTCGGTGGCGTTCTTCAGGCACTCGACGAGCGGGGTCTCGGGGCCGCAGCCGACCTCGGGCGCGTCGTCGGTGCCCGTCAGCATGTCGCGCACGGTCTCGACCGCCATGCGGCTCGCCACGTCGCCGGCGAGCGCGCCGCCCATCCCGTCGGAGACGACGAGCACCAGCCCCTTCGGGCCGACCTCGAAGCGGCACATCTCGGCGGGCGGCTCCTCGCCGTCCGTCCCCGTCCAGGCGCGGGCCGTCGTGAGGTCGAGGACGAGGAAGTTGTCCTCGTTGCCCGCGCGGATGCGCCCGACGTGCGTCTTGGCGTGTAGCTCTACGATCATAAAGACGTAAATCGTAAATCGTGAATCGTGAATCGTAAACCGGGCCGCGGGGAAACCTTACCACGATTTACGATTTACGATTCACGGTATTTTGTCGAGCGCTTGGTCGAGGTCGGCGATGATGTCCTCGGCGTCTTCGAGGCCGACCGAGATGCGCACCAGCCCGTCGGTGATGCCGAGGCGGGAGCGCGTCTCCGGGAGCACCGAGGCGTGGGTCATCGTCGCCGGGTGCGAGATCAGCGTCTCGACGCCGCCGAGGCTCTCGGCCAGCGTGCAGAGGCGGACGGATTCTAGCACGGCGCGCGCGTTTTCGAGCGAGCCTGTGTCGAAGGCCACCATCCCGCCGAACCCCCGCTGCTGCCGCTTCGCCAGCTCGTGCTGCTTGTGCGAGGCGGAGCCGGGGTAGTAGAGCTTCCCGACCTTCGGGTGCTCTTCGAGGAAGGCGGCCACCTGGCGGCCCGCCGCGTCGTGCTGCTCCATGCGGACGGCGAGCGTCTTCGTCCCGCGCAGCGTCAGCCACGAGTCGAAGGGCGAGAGGATCGCGCCGACCGCGTTCTGGATGAAGGCGAGCCACTCGGCGTCCCGCTCGTCGTTGAGGACGACGATGCCGCCGACGCTGTCCGAGTGGCCGTTCAGGTACTTCGTCGTCGAATGCACGACGATGTCGACGCCGAACTCCATCGGGCGCTGGAGGTAGGGCGACATGAAGGTGTTGTCGCACACCACGCGCGCGCCCGCGCGGTGCGCCACGTCCGAGACGGCCTGCAAGTCCGTGACCAGCATCACGGGGTTCGTCGGCGTCTCGACGAAGACCATCCGCGTCGTCTCCCGGATGGCGGCCTCGACGTTGAGCACGTCCGTCGTGTCGACGTAGGAGAACTCGATGCCGTAGTTCGCGAGGACGCGGCTGAAGAGGCGGAAGGTGCCGCCGTAGGTGTTGTCGGAGACGATGACGTGCTCGCCGGCCTTGACGAGCCGCAGCGTCGCGTCAATCGCCGCCATCCCCGAGGCGAAGGCGTAGCCGTACTTCGCCCCTTCGAGCGCCGCGATGTTCTGCTCGACGGCCGCGCGCGTCGGGTTCTGCGTGCGCGCGTACTCGTAGCCCCCGCGGGGCCGCCCCAGGCCCTCCTGCGCGTAGGTCGAGGTCTGATAGATGGGCACGGTCACGGAGCCCGTCGTCGGGTCGGGGTCGTTGCCGGCGTGGATGGCGGTGGTTGAAAATCCCATAAGATAAGTTTCGAGTTTCGAGTTTCGAGTTAAAACGTGCCGTGGACGCTGAGCTTCAAATCTCGAAACACAAACTCGAAACTCGAAACTAATCAAAAATTCCCTGACTCATGTAACGCTCCGCGCCGTCGGGGAAGAGCGTCACGACGCGCTGGCCCGCGCCGAGGCGGGCGGCGACTTTCCTGGCGGCGGCCGCGGCCGCGCCCGTCGAGCCGCCGCCGAGGACGCCCTCAGTGCGGGCCAACTCGCGGACGGTGGCGAACGCCTCGGCGTCCGAAATCGAGATGACCTCGTCGGCCAGCTCGTGGTCGAGGTTCGGCGGGATGAACTCGCGCTGGCCGATGCCTTCGAGCCGGTAGAAGCCCGGCTCGCCCCCGCCGAGGATCGAGCCGACCGGCTCGACCAGAAAACACTTGAGGTCGGGGTTCACCTTTTTGACGGCGCGCGTGATGCCGGTGAACGAGCCGGCCGAGCCGCAACCCAGGACGACGGCGTCAACGCGCCCGTCCATCTGCTCGATGATCTCGCGCGCGGTGGTCGCCTCGTGGATGAGGGGGTTGGCCGGGTTCTCGAACTGCTGCGGGATGAAGCTGCCGGGGGTGGCCGCGGCCAGCGCGCGCGCGCGCTCCACCGCGCCCTCCATCCCCGACTCGGCCGGCACGTACTCGATCTGCCCGCCCAGCGCCTCCATGATCTTCATCTTCTCGCGCGAGTAGCCCTCGGGCACGCACAAAATCACGCGGTAGCCGCGCGCGACGCCGACGAGCGCGAGGCCGATGCCGGTGTTGCCGGCCGTCGGCTCGATGACGGTCGCGCCGGGGCGGAGGACTCCGCGACGCTCGGCGTCGAGGATCATGCCGAGGGCCGCGCGGTCTTTGACCGACCCGCCGGGGTTCATGTATTCGAGCTTGGCGTAAACGTCCGCGAGCGGCGGCGGGGCGAACCGCGCCAGGTGCAGCAAGGGCGTGCGGCCGACCAGCTCAAGGATGCTCTCGGCAAGGGCGGGCGGCGCGGGGCCGCCCTCGGGACTCTGGGAGAATGTCGGCGAAATCATTGGCCTTGCGCTGATAGCGGCATGGTAGCCCAGCGCGGTGACGGGTGACAAGCGGCAATAAAAGCCGTGCATCGTAAATCGTGAGTCGCCAATCGTGGTCAAGCGTTTTGCGGCCCGGGTGGTTAACCCGGAACGCGGCCCGGAGGCTGTCTTTTCGATTCACGATTCACGATTTACGATTCACGGCTTTTCTGTTATTTTGTAATCCCGTGAATCAAACGGGCCTGCCGATTCCGAATCCCACGGTCGTCTGCATCATCCCCGCGCGCTACTCTTCGAGTCGCCTCCCCGGAAAACCGCTCTTAGAGATCGCGGGCCGCCCGATGGTCGTGCGTGTCGTCGAGCGCGCTTTGGCGGCCCCGTCCGTCTCGCGCGCCGTCGTCGCCACCGACGACGAGAGAATCTTGCGGGCCGTGCGCGACGCCGGCTACGAGGCGCTGATGACGCGCGCCGACCACGCCTCCGGCAGCGACCGGCTGGCCGAGGCCGCCGCCGTCGTCGAGGCCGAGGTCGTCGTCAACGTGCAGGGCGACGAGCCGCTTATCGCGCCGGAGACGATTGAGCGGGCCGTCGCGGCGCTGCTC
>JALZHT010000484.1 GCA_030860645.1 Acidobacteriota bacterium | reverse complement strand
CGCTGTTCTCAAGGGAAACCATGCCGACGCCCCCGGTCGTCAGCCCGCCGAAGCTCGGGCCGGCGGCGAGGGAGTGGGGCCGGCGGAGTGTCCCGCCGCAGCAGTCGGCCGCGCCCGCGCCGCCGCCCGCCCCGCCGCAGCCCGCCGAACAGCGGGGCTGACTCACCCGCCCATTAAAGAGGTTGATTATTTTCCCGAATTGAGGCTTAATGTTTTTCGTCTAACGCCTCAACCGCGGCGACCCGCGTACGATTCCGGACACACAATCAGGTCGTCGGTTTATTAACTTTTTCAACTCCTGGGTTTTCCCCGCTCTGCCAGACAAAGGAGTTCCCCCATGTCGCACCACAGGAAGCGCGTCCTGTGCGCCGAGCCGCACGAAGACACGTGCAGCCTGCTCACCACGCTGCTCGAACAACAGGGCCACGAGGTCGTCGCGGCCAAGTCCGTCCGCGAGTGCCTCGACCTCGTCGGCGAGCGCCAGTTCGACCTCTACATGCTCGACGACGACTACACCGACGGCTCCGGCCTCGAACTCTGCAAGCGGCTGCGCGCGGCGACGCCCGCGACGCCGATCCTCGTCTTCTCGGCACAGGCCTTCCTGCGCGACCGGCAGCGGGCGCTCGAGGCCGGCGCGCACAGCTACTTCATCAAGCCGGGCGACATCTTCGAGATCGTGCAGACCGTCAACTCCATCCTCGCCCCGCGCCACGCGCGCGGCCGCCAGCGTGAGGCCGAGCGTCCTTGACGCTCGCCACGTCTGACATTAAAGTTAGTCTTCCCCCTTGTGCCCCCTTGTTTCCGAACGGACTCTCTGCACGGAGTGTGTCTGATGCAAGGCGGAAAGCGGCGCATCCTGTGCGCCGAGTCGAACAAGGATGTCGGCGACCTGATCGCTCTCTTGCTGGAGCGGAAGGGTTACGCGGTCGAGACGGTCCAGACCGTCGCCGACTGCCTCAAGCTCGCCGTCACCGAGCGCTTCGACCTCTACGTCCTCAACGACAACTACATAGACGGCGACAGCCTCGAACTCTGCCGCGAGCTGCGCGAGGTTGACCCGGGCACGCCCGTCCTCCTCTTCTCGCTCGACGGCACCGGCAAGCACGCGCCCGGCTCGCGCGAGGCCGGCGTCCAGATTTACCTCAGCCAGACCTCCGACTTCGTCGCCCTCGTCCAGACCATAGACAAGCTTTTACAGTCCTGAGCAGAGGCTAGATGCCCGAGGCCGGAGGCTGGTTAAAGACACCTGCTTTTAACCGGCCTCCGGCATCTAGCCTCTGTTTTGCATCAGCTCGACGAAGCGGCGGAAGTGGTGCGCGGCGTCGTGGGGGCCGGGGGCGGCCTCCGGGTGGTACTGGACGGAGATGACTGGCAGGCTCTTGTGGCGCATCCCCTCGACGCAGTCGTCGTTGAGGTTGACGTGCGTGACCTCGACCTCCGGCGGGAGGCTCGCGGCCGCGACGGCGAAGCCGTGGTTGTGCGACGTGATCTCGACCCGGCCCGTGTGCAGGTCTTTGACGGGCTGGTTGCCGCCGCGGTGGCCGAAGCGCAGCTTGTAGGTCGTGCCGCCGAAGGCGCGGCCGAGGAGTTGGTGGCCGAAGCAGATGCCGAACACGGGGACGCCCGCGCCCACGACCCGGCGAATCTCCGCGACGACCGCCGTCATCGCGGCCGGGTCGCCCGGCCCGTTCGAGAGGTAAATCCCGTCGGGCCGAAGCGCCAGCACTTCGGAGGCGGGCGTCGCGGCCGGCACCACCGTCACGCGGCAGCCGAGCCGCGCCAGTTCGTTCAAAGAGTTGCGCTTCACGCCGAAGTCGTAGCAGACGACGTGGAACCGCGCCTCGCCTTCGGCCGCCACTTCGTAAGGCTCGGGCGTCGTCACGGCGCTCGCCAGCTCGCGGTTCTCCATCGGCGCGGAGGCGCGCGCCTTCTCCAGAAGGCTCCGCTCGTCGAGGTCAACGGCCGACAGGCAGGCGCGCATCGCGCCCTTGTCACGGATGTGGCGGACGAGGGCGCGCGTGTCCACGCGGTCGATGGCCGGCACGCCTGAGCGCCGCAGGTACGCGTCGAGCGTCCCCTCCGAGCGCCAGTTCGAGGCGGTGCGGCTCGCCTCGCGCACGACGAAGCCCTCGACCCACGGGCGGGCAGACTCCTCGTCGGCGCGGTTCACGCCGTAATTGCCGACGAGCGGGTAGGTCATGCACACGATCTGCCCGGCGTAGGAGGGGTCGGTCAGCACCTCCTGGTAGCCCGACATCGAGGTGTTGAAGACCATCTCGCCGCAGACCTCGCCCGCGGCCCCCCACGAGCGCCCGCGGAAGGCACGCCCGTCTTCGAGGACGAGCAAGGCCGCTTTGTTCTCCCGACTAGTCATCGTGTCTCGGTCTAAGCCTGCGTGCGGAGGAACTGCTGCGCCTCGTCGAGCCAGCGCTGGTCGGCGCGGTACTTGTAGGCGGGCGCGGTGCGGACGGCCTCGACGCAGCGCTGCATCCACTCGCGCGCCTCGCCGGCGCGGCCGAGGCCCGAGTGCGCGCGGCCCATCAGGTAGAGGCCCTCGGGGTCGGACGGGCGGCGTGCGAGGAAGCGTTCGAGGGCGTCGCGCGCGTCGCCGAACTGCCCGGCCGCGAGGTAGGTCGCGCCGACCTCGCGCCAGACCTCGTGCTGCGCGTGCGCGTCGTCGCGCGAGACGACCTCGCCGAAGTGTTTGATGGCCTCCGCGAACTGGCCCGCGGCGCGCGCGAGGCGGCCGAGCTGGTAGTGCGCGTCCGTCTCGTCGGGGTCGATCTCGACGGCGCGGGCGAAGCGGGCGCGGGCCTCCTCCGGCTCCCTCCGCTGGAGGTGGACGAGGCCGAGGTGGTAGTGGGCCGTGGCGTCGGCCGGGTTGAGGGTGGCGGCCTCCAGGTTCTGCCGGAAGGCGGCCCGCGCGCGGTGGGCGCGCATCACGCCGCCGAGGTAGCCGCGCGTCAGCAGCAGGAAGACGAGGAGGAGGAAGGGCGAGGCGAGCACCCACCCGAAGAGCGGCCCGAGCACCGCCGAGAGCGGCACCATCATCACGCCGCAGGCGACGACCGCCGCGGCCGCCCGCGCCCACGAGAGCCGGAACGCCTGTCGCGCCGCGACCCACACCCACACCGCGAAGAACGGCAGCGTCAGCGTGAAGGCGAAGCTCTCCGGCAGCGCGAACTGGTCGGCCATCAGCCGCAGCTCTTCGGGCGACACGCCCTGCCGCGCCGCGAACTCCGCGAGGTTACGCTGCGTCTCTTCGAGCACGGCGGCCTCGAACCCGCTCGCGCGGGCGAGGGCGGCGCAGGGCAGGGCGAGGAGGCTGGAGGCGGCGCGCGCGTAGAAGACGGTCGAGGCGGCCGGGGCGAAGTCCTGCTGGAGCGCGAGGCCGAAGCCGGCGCGCCGGTCGAGCACGTTGGCGACGAAGATGAGCGCCGGGACGAAGACGATGCCTGTGAAAAGGAGCGAGCCTAAGACTTTCCAGACGACCGGGCCGAGGCCGGCGAAACCCAGCCAGGCGACGCCCTGCTGCGCGAACATGTGCGGCCACAGGACGAAGAGCATCAGCGCGCCCTGCGCCAGCGCCGCCAGCAGCAGCGCCGGCCCGAGCGGCGCGCCGTCGCGCGCCTCGGCCATCC
>JALZHT010000483.1 GCA_030860645.1 Acidobacteriota bacterium | reverse complement strand
GCGGGGGAAAGGATTTTCAGTTCGTAAAGGTTTTAGTCTGTCATGCGTCTAGACCGTTTCACACTGCGCGGCCAGGAGGCCATCCAGTCGGCCATCGAGGCGGCCGAGCGTAACCAGCACCAGCAGGTCGAGCCCGAGCACCTCCTGCTCGCCATGCTCGAACAGCCCGAGGGCGTCGTGCGCCCGATCCTGGGCAAGCTCGGCGCGAACGTGCAGGTCGTCGTCAACGACGTGGAGGCGGCCGTCGGCCGCTTCCCCAAAGTGCAGGGCGGGCAGCAGTATTTCAGCCCGCGCACCACGCAGGTCTTCCAAGCGGCGCAGAAAGAGGCGGAGAAGATGCAGGACGAGTACGTCTCGACCGAGCACCTTCTGCTCGCCATCGCCGCGGAGAAGGACGGCGCGGCGGGCCGAGTCCTGCGCCAGCACGGCGTCAACCGCGACGACCTCTTCAAGGTCGTCGAGCAGATGCGCGGCGGCGCGCGCGTCACCGACCAGAACGCCGAGGCCAACTACCAGGCGCTCTCGAAGTACGCGAAAGACCTGACGGAGTTGGCCCGGCAGGGCAAGCTCGACCCCGTCATCGGCCGCGACGACGAGATCCGCCGCACGATCCAAGTCCTCTCGCGCCGCACGAAGAATAACCCCGTGCTCATCGGCGAGCCGGGCGTCGGCAAGACGGCCATCGTCGAGGGCTTGGCGCAGCGCATCATCTCCGGCGACGTGCCCGAGACTTTGCGCAACAAGCGCCTCGTCGGCCTCGACCTCGGCTCGATGCTCGCGGGCGCGAAGTACCGCGGCGAGTTCGAGGATCGTCTGAAGGCGGTTCTGAAAGAGATCGAAAGCTCGCAGGGGCAGATTGTCCTCTTCATTGACGAGCTGCACACGCTGGTCGGGGCGGGCGCGGCCGAGGGCGCGATTGACGCCTCGAACATGTTGAAGCCGGCGCTGGCGCGCGGCGAGCTGCGCTGCGTCGGCGCGACGACGCTCAACGAGTACAAGAAGCACATCGAGAAGGACGCGGCCCTGGAGCGCCGCTTCCAGCCCGTGCTCGTCGGCGAGCCGACCGTCGAGGACACCATCGCCATCCTACGCGGCCTCAAGGAGCGCTACGAGGTGCACCACGGCGTCCGCATCAAGGACTCGGCCATCGTCGCCGCGGCGACTCTGTCGAACCGCTACATCACCGACCGCTTCCTGCCCGACAAGGCCATTGACCTCATCGACGAGGCCGCCTCGCGCCTCCGCATCGAGATCGACTCGCTCCCCGCCGAGATCGACCAGATCGAGCGCGAGATCACGCAGCTCGAAATCGAGCGCCAGGCCCTCGCGCGCGAGACGGACGAGCGCTCGAAGTCGCGCCTGCACGAGATCGAGCAGCGCATCGCCGACCTGCGCGAGCGCTCGGCCGGGATGAAGGCGAAGTGGCAGGGCGAGAAGGAGATCATCGAGCGCATCCGCAAGGCCAAAGAGGAGGTCGAGCAGCTCAAGATTCAGGCCGAGCAGTACGAGCGCGCGGGCGACTTAGGCCGCGTCGCCGAAATCCGCTACGGCCAGCTCGTCGGCCTCCAGCAGCAGCTCGAAGCCGACCAGGCGAAGCTCGCCGAGGCGCAGTCGGAGGGCGTCTACCTCAAGGAGGAGGTTGACGAGGAGGACGTGGCGCAGGTCGTCGCCAAGTGGACGGGCGTGCCGGTCTCGAAGATGCTCGAAGGCGAGATGCAGAAGCTCGTCACGATGGAGGAGCGGCTCGCGCAGCGCGTCATCGGGCAGGACGAGGCTTTGACGGCGGTCGCCAACGCCGTGCGCCGCGCCCGCGCCGGGCTGCAAGACCCGAACCGGCCCATCGGCTCGTTCATCTTCCTCGGCCCCACGGGCGTCGGTAAAACTGAAACCGCGCGGGCGCTCGCCGAGTTCATGTTCGACGACGAGCGCGCCATGATCCGCCTCGACATGTCCGAGTACATGGAGAAGCACGCGGTGGCGCGGATGATCGGCGCGCCCCCCGGCTACGTCGGCTACGAGGAGGGCGGGCAGTTGACGGAGGCCGTCCGCCGCCGCCCCTACTCGGTCGTCCTCTTCGACGAGATCGAGAAGGCGCACCCGGACGTTTTCAACGTCCTGTTGCAGATCCTCGACGACGGCCGCCTGACCGACTCGAAGGGCCGCACCGTGGACTTCAAGAACACGGTGCTGATCATGACCTCGAACCTCGGGAGCCGCGAGATACAGGAGGCGTTCGAGCGCGAGGAGGACGAGCGCGAGGTGCGCGAGGAGGTCTTGCAGGTCTTGCGCTCGCACTTCAAGCCGGAGTTCCTCAACCGCGTCGACGACATCGTCATCTTCCACCAGCTCTCGCGCGAGCAGATCGGAGGCATCATCGAGATTCAGCTCGAACGCCTGCGCCGCATGCTCGCCGACCGGCAGATCGAGCTGGCGCTCGAAGACTCGGCGAAACAACTCCTGGCGCGCGAGGGCTACGACCCGCTCTACGGCGCGCGCCCGCTGAAGCGCGCCATCCAGACGCTCATCCAGAACCCGCTCGCCTCGCGGCTGCTGCGCGGCGAAATCCTCCCCGGCCAGACCGTCCGCGTCTCGGCCGACGGCGACGAGATGCGGTTCACGACCGAAACGACCGCGGAGGCGGCGAAAGCATAAAGAAGGGTTTTGGGTGCTAGGTGCTGGGTGCTGGGTTAAGACAACTTGATTTCCCAGCACCCAGCACCCAAAACCCTCTTCCGGAGGAAGAGATGAGACACAGGTTTGACCCGGTGCGGGATTTGTTCACGTTGCAGGATCGCATGAACCGTCTGTTCGAGGAGGCGGCCGACCGGCGCGCGCGCTCCGGCGAGGGCGAGGCCGAGGGCGAGATCGAGCGCGCCGATTGGATTCCGGCGGCCGACGTTTACGAGGACGAGCGCGAGTACACCATCGCGCTCGACCTGCCCGGCATCCGCCGCGACGGCCTCGACGTGAACCTCGACGACGGGCGGCTCACGATCCGCGGCGAGCGCGCCCCGCGCGAGGGCGTCGAGGTGCGCCGCGCCGAGCGACCGCACGGCCGCTTCGTCCGCAGCTTCAGCCTGCCCGACGCGGTTGACCGCCACGCCATCACGGCGGATTATAAAGACGGCGTCCTCACGCTCCGCCTCCCCAAGCGCGCCGAGCCGAAGGAGCGACGCCTCAAGATTGACATCAAATAAAGGCCGTCAATCGTCAATCGTGAACCGTGGTCGAGATTTACTCAACCTGAAGGGCGGACTGTAACTCGGCGAACACTCAAACGATTTACGATTCACGATTCACGATTCACGACTATGGTATCTTTCCGCAGGGGGAAGCAGAAGGAAGCGATGGAAGACAGGAAGGCGAACGGGAAGTCTCGCTGGGGGGGCGAGGAGTCCGAGCCGGGCGAGAGGGTTCGCGTGAACGACCGCCGGCGCATCAGCGTCGCGGGTTTGAGCGACGAGGCCGGGGCCGACGAGGCGGGCCGCGGGCCGAGCCTGAAGCCGAGCTACGTCGAGGAACTGGAGGCGCGGGCGCGCGCCGCCGAGCAGAAGGCGGCCGACGTGCAGGCGCGCTTCGAGCAGGTGAGGGCCGAGCTGCGGCGCGAGACCGACGAGGTCAGGCAGCGACTCGCGCGCACGGCCGACGAG
>JALZHT010000482.1 GCA_030860645.1 Acidobacteriota bacterium | reverse complement strand
GGCCGCAGGCGCGTGCTCGGCCGCGGTCGCTACGGAAGCGGCGTCGGGCGCGGCGTCGTCGAGGAGGGCTTTGGGCGCGGGGATGAAGGCGGCCGTTTCGCCGGCGGTCGGCTCGGCGTCCGGCAGCTCGATGACGCGGCGCGACGGGATGCGGCGCGCGTAGGCCAGTTGCTCCTCGCGCGCGGCCGTCTCCAGCATGGCTTCGAGCGACTCGCTCGTCGGCGTTTGCAGCGTGCCCGACGGGTACATGTCCTCGTCGCGCGGGTTGACCGAGGGCGCGCGCAGGACGTGCGGCGTGACGGCGATGATGATGTCGGTCTGCTGGTCGTTGCGGCGCGGCGCGGTGAAGAGGCGGCCGAGCACGGGCACGAGGCCGAGGACGGGCAAACCCTGCCGGCCGCGCGTCTGCTGGTTCTGCGCGACGCTGGCGATCATCATCGTGCGGGTGTTCTGGATGCGCGCCGTGCCCTCGATGTTGCGCTCGGTGAAGGTCGGCGTCAGCGCGGCCCCGCCCGTCGCGCCGACCACGTCGTTCGACTTGATGTTCATCTTCACCTGCACGTCGAGGTTGGGGAAGACCTGCGGCGTGAACTCCAAAGTCAGCCCCGTCTTCTCGTACTGGATGACGGGGTAGCCGCTGCCGCCGAACAGCCCTTGCGTGACGGCGGCGGCCGGGTCTTTCCCGTCGCCGGTCGAGACCGAGCCGTAGGGCGTCACGGTCGCCGTCTGCACGGGGACGCGCTGGCCGATGTGGGCCGTGGACTTCTCGCCGTCGAAGGCGTGCACCTGCGTGGAGGCGACGAGCCGGGTCGTGTCCTTGCGCTGGAGCGCGGAAAGGGTCGTGGCCGGGACGAGCAGCGCCGCGCCGAGCGCGGTCGGGGCGGCGACGGCCTGCGTGACGACCTCGCGGCTGCCGCCGAGGATGCTCAGGCCCTTCTGGATGCCGCCGAGGTTCTGGAGCGAGTCGGCCGAGCCGAACTGGTTGCCGAGCTGCATCAGGTCGGAGCGCGAGACCTCGTAAATCTTCACGTCCATCACGACCTCGGCGCGCTCCTTGTCGATGTTGCGCAGGATTTCGCCGACGAGGCGGATGTTCTCCGGCGTGTCGCGCACCGTGATGCTGTTCGTAGACTTGTTGGCGGTGATGACGGGCTGGCGGCCGGCCTGCGGCGGGATGGAAGCCTGTATGAGCTGGCGCGCGTCGTTCGGGTCGACGTTGTAGAGGTAGAAGGTGCGCAGCACGAGCTGCTGGTACTGCGGGCGCTTGACCTGGTCGGCCACGAGGATCGTCTTGTTACTGAGCTTCTGGAAGAAGAGGCCCTGCGTGAGGAAGACGTAGTCGAGCGCCTGCGCCGCCGTCACCTCCTGCAAGTCCACCTCGACGGTGCGCGCCGGGAAGTCGCGGTCGAAGACGACGTTGAGCTTGATCTCGCGCGCGAGGTACTTGACGAAGTCTTCGAGGTCGCCGCTGTAGGTGATGACGCGCAGTTGTTCGGCGCGCGGGGAGGGGAGCGCCTCGTCGGCGGCCGAGCCGCCGCGCGCGCCGGCCGAAGAGTTGACGTTGACGAGATCGAAGCCGTTGGGCTGGCGCGCCTCGACCCGGCCGCGGGCCACGCCGTCGCCCCCCGCCGGGTTGTCTTTCTCCAGTTGCAGGCGGAGCGCCTTCTCCATCAGGGAGCGTGCGAGGTCGTTGGCCGGGTCGTAGCCGTAGGCGCGGCGGAAGGCGTTGTGTGCGCCGAGGAAGTCGCCGCGCTCGAAGAGGCCCGCGCCCTGCTTCATGAAGACCTGCGAGGCGTTGAAGACGGCGCGGCGGTAGTGGAGCTGGTACTCGGCGTTGGCCGGCTCGGACGCCGCGGCCAGCGCGAACTCCTCCGCGGCCTTCTCCCAACGCTCGGCGGCCTCGTGTTCGAGGCCGCGCCGGTAATTCTTCTCCCCCTTCGAAGCGAGCGCCGCGGCCGGGCCGGCGAGCAGGCACGCGAGGAGCAGCAGCGAAACGCACGCGCGGACAAGCCGCCCGGCGCGGCGCGGCGCGGCAGAGTGCGTCCATGGGGCGGCTTGTGCCATCCGCGTCACCTCCGTCAGCTTTTCGTCAGAACGGTGCATGCTCGTCTCTACACTTTCGCAGGCGGGATGCGCCCGGCGGGGCGGTCAGGCTTTTTGGCGGGGAAAGCTTGCCGGAGTTTCGGACATCACAACCTTCAGCCCGCGCGTTCGCGCGATAAATTGGGGGGAGACTGAGAAACGCGAGGGCGAAGGTCATGCGGCAAACCCGAAGAGGCTCGCCAAATCCAAGATGCCTGCCACTTTGAGCAGGCATCTTGGATTAAACAGGCTTGGCCGAAGTTTGTCAAGGTTGTTGAACGCGATTTTCCTGTACTTTTATCGCGTCCGGCGGGAAACTGGCGTTTTTCTGGAAGGATTCGGGATTCGTTCCAAATTAGCGAGTTATTCCGAGGGCGGGTGATGGCGGATTCATTGCCGGAAGAGGTCGAGGTTTACCGCGACCGTATCTGGCGGCGCGAGCCGGAGTCCCGGGTCGAGGACGCGGGCGCGGCCGAGCGGATGATTGAGGAGGTCGGCTTCTGCGCCGCGATGACGGACGCGCGGCGGCCGGGGCCTTCACTCTACGTGGCGGTGTGCGGGCGGCGCGACGCGCACATGCCGCGCAACGTGCAGAAAGACCCGGAGAGCAGCGCGACGTGGCTCCTGAAGGACGAGCTGATGCGGCGCGGGCGGGTCTACTACGCGAAGGTGGCGAAGAACCGCGCGCTGTTCGTCGCGCCGCGCCTCGTCCCGCACTTCAAGGCGGTCTGGGGCGTGCCGAAGCGGGCCGAGCGCGGCGCGCTCTCGGAGGAGGCGCGCGCCGTCCTGAAGGTCTTGCGGGGCGAGTGGGAGATGGCGACCTGCGACCTGCGGACGGAGGCGAAGATCGCCGACCGCGGGCGCTTCACGCGCGCCCTCGACGAGTTGCAGCGGACGATGAAGGTCATCCCGCAGGAGGTGCTCTACGAGCCCTGGTTCACGTACATCTGGACGCTCAGCGAGGCCCGCTTCGCGGAGCAACTGGCCGTCCGCGTGACGCGCGCCGAGGGCTTGCGCGAGATGGCGCGGGCGTTCCTCGAAGGCGCGGGGATGACGTTGCGCGGCGAGCTCGCGCGCGCGACGGGTTTGTCGCGGCCCGACGCCGGGCTGGGCAACCGCGCGCTCGTCAAGGAAGGCTACGCCGTCCGGGTCGGCGAGGGTGTTTACCGCCTGGCGGATTTGGAGGAGAGGCTGCGGCGGCTCGGCGTGTAGGCCCGCGCTAAATTTTGTCGGGGGGCGGCGGCGGGGGCAGACCGCGCGGTTCGTCAGCCGCCGCCGACTCGCGCAGCCCCTCCTCGATTGAGGCGAGGTCGCGCTGGTGTCGGGCGAGCTTGTCGCGCAGTTCCTGATCGACCTCTTCGCGCGCCTCGCTCTCGGCGCGGGCGCTTTCGAGGCTGAGCGGCGTGTGCGCGCGCACCGCCCCGAGGCGGAGCAGGGCGACCTCCGTCTCGGCCTCGCTGGCGCGGCGTTCGGCGAGCGCCTCGATGGTTTGCAGGCGCGTCTCAATCTCGGCGTGGTGCTCGTTCGTCTCGCGGAGGATGCGTTCGAGGCGCGCGCGGTCTTTCTGCAAATCCTGTTCGAGCAC